>NZ_JAWRWZ010000656.1:0-248 GCF_046535285.1 Chryseobacterium sp. SIMBA_028
TTTTATAAAGCAAAAGAAGTTGAATCTTTCTATGAAAAATCAGGAGAAAAATTCAATGTTTACAGACAGGCAGATCATAAAGTATTGAAAAACAAATACTACTCTCCTGCCGATTTAAAAACAATTATCGAAAAATAATATGAAAAAAATAATCACAAATGTTGTTACCATTTCATGCTTGGTTTTTGCAACTCAGCAGTTCAGCGCTCAAAAAGTAGTGGTGAACCGCGAAGTTGAAACGACTAAGG
>NZ_JAWRWZ010000079.1:0-381 GCF_046535285.1 Chryseobacterium sp. SIMBA_028
GTATAGAAAGTAGATGAACCAACTCCAGCAGAAACAGTAGTTCCATTGAATAGATTTGAAGTTAATTTTCTATATACATCAAATGTACCTTCAATTACTCCATTGTAGTTAAAATCTAAACCAACATTGGCCATAGCCTGCTTCTCCCACTGTAAATAAGGATTTCCTAATCTATATAGATATCCATAAGTATTCTGGTATCCACCAGTACCTGCTGCAGTAGCATTTATTATATCAATGTAATAGTTTGGAAATAAGAACATTGGATTTTGGTTATTAACAGCTGACCCTAAGTTTTGGTTACCCTGAGTACCGTATGAAGCTCTAAGTTTTAACATTCTAAACTTAGTATCTCCCATAAAGGCTTCTTTATCAATATTC
>NZ_JAWRWZ010000657.1:0-248 GCF_046535285.1 Chryseobacterium sp. SIMBA_028
GCCAGCGCCAGTTCGTATTGCTGCGGATCGATGCGAAACAGCATCTGACCCTTGGCGACCGGGCTGTTGTCGGAAACCGCGACATCTACCACCCGGCCGGAAACTTCAGGCGCGATGCCGACCACATAGGCGTTGACCGTCGCCTGCGCCGTTATTGGCGTGCGGCGTTCCATGAAAACGGAAACCGCGAAGGTGAAGACAAGAAACACGAGGACGCAGACCGCGACCCGGCGCAACGGGTTTCGTGC
>NZ_JAWRWZ010000658.1:0-248 GCF_046535285.1 Chryseobacterium sp. SIMBA_028
ATTATTGTTATTTCTTACAACAAATATAATATTTTTAGGATTTTGCGGATCTGAAATTTCAAGATTAAATTTCTGTTCACTTTTCTTATTCCATTTGTTATCAACAGAATTCATGATGATATCTTCTCCTTTCGAAGAATTACAGCTAAAGAAAAGGATAAGGGTAAGAAATCCTAAAATTTTATGCATTATTATCTTTTTTTGGAGGGTATTTCTTTTTGAATTTTTTCTTGGCCGGATTTTGAGGT
>NZ_JAWRWZ010000659.1:0-248 GCF_046535285.1 Chryseobacterium sp. SIMBA_028
ATCAAGTTCTTTTCAAAAGGTCAGCCATGTCTTCGTACTTCACCATTATCAAAAAGATATGGTTTTGGAATTCATCATGATTCAGAAGGTAAAGTAGCCTTATTTCCTGTAGAAAGCAAAGATTATCAGACATTCTTAAATGATGATTCAATAACTAAAGTAAAAGCCATGCGATCAAAAAGAAAATGATTGAGAAAATAAATAATTCTCTTTTAATAACTAAATCTCATTCCTTTGATAAAGCCAGT
>NZ_JAWRWZ010000660.1:0-248 GCF_046535285.1 Chryseobacterium sp. SIMBA_028
GCCGTGGCGCTAAATCCGAGCGCTGTTGCATAGACTGCCGATGCGGTACTGCTGCCGCCCACAGCTGTACGGCCAGTAGTCGAGGCCGTCACGTTACAGCCGATAGCAACATCGTTCACGTTGCCGCCGAACGAAGCGTTCGTACAGCCCGTGCCCTGAAACACAGCATTCTGCGCATACGCCTCGTCGGGCGCACTCAGTCCGGCAACAACCGCTACCGCTGCGACCGTCAGCACACCAAGCGCCGG
>NZ_JAWRWZ010000661.1:0-248 GCF_046535285.1 Chryseobacterium sp. SIMBA_028
GGGTCAACGGTGCCTTGAATTTGCGCTGAAGGGCGCCGAGGGATTGCGAAACTGCGGACGGACTAACCCCAAGGGCGCGGGCTGTAGCGGCCACACTGCCATGATCACCGAGTTCACGCAAGACGCTGAGCTGATACGGATCCATAAGGGTTACCTTAATCATTGATTGGCATATATGCCATTGGTGCGGTGCATAATCGTATCTATCATTGACACAGGTCACAGCCGTACGCCCCATCTGGCGCGCT
>NZ_JAWRWZ010000662.1:0-248 GCF_046535285.1 Chryseobacterium sp. SIMBA_028
GCGTCAACTGTTCAGAAAAGGCACATCAACATAATCATTTCCATTTCAGATGTTTAAGTTGTGGGAAGATCGAATGTATTCCCAATGAAATTGAAGTGAAATTACCGACTGGTTATCAATCTGTAAATTTTAATGGATTTATTTCGGGATATTGTGCAGGTTGTTCTTAATTAATTGTTAATGCTAATTCAAATCAAATTTTTGAAATTTCATTTCACTTTTAACATTCAATATTTTTTCGTTCCAAT
>NZ_JAWRWZ010000663.1:0-248 GCF_046535285.1 Chryseobacterium sp. SIMBA_028
GTGCGCCACGCGTGATGCCGCGCGAGGACGAGGAAGTCAGCACCTTGATGCATGAACAGCTCTCGGGCGAAGGCGTCGATCTGCGCGTCAATTCCACCGCCACGCGTATCGAGGTGCTCAAGGGCAAGGACAGCCAGCCAATGCGTCAGCTGGTGGTCAGCTCCCCCGAAGGCGAGGAAAGCTGGATCGAGTTCGACGAGCTGCTGGTGGCCATCGGCCGCGAAGCCAATGTCGAACGCTTCGGGCTT
>NZ_JAWRWZ010000664.1:0-247 GCF_046535285.1 Chryseobacterium sp. SIMBA_028
GGGGAGCACTCCCGACTTCCCTATCAGCAGGCTGCAGCTTTTGTCGATATCCTCCGGAAGATATATCGGGGTGTGGGCCCGGTGCAGGCCAGCCTTCTCAACGAGGCCATACGAAGCCTTTATGAAAATAACGAAAACCGACCGCCGACACTCGCGGAAGTAAGGGCTCAATATCTCGAGAAAACGGGAAACCCTGATTCCGTATCATCCATTCTTGATAGCTTCGTCCTTAGCCAGATCTTCAGTT
>NZ_JAWRWZ010000019.1:0-69043 GCF_046535285.1 Chryseobacterium sp. SIMBA_028
TAATTGAATTCCCCCGAAAAAAAACTTGGAAATAATTTTATAAATACGCCAAACCTATTAAAGTTTAGAATGGAACAGAAGCAAATTTACAAGAAACCATATATTCTTTTATTTGAATTGAAAATGATACAGATATTAAAAACTAACGGAGTACATATCAATGTGTATATAATTTAAATTTCTCTGCTATAGATTTATCAAAAAGAAATAATAAATTAAAAAAAGGGGTATGAAAATATATGTATTGATCGGCTTGTTTTTTTCAATTTTGCTTCACTCGCAGAATCCTGATCAGCAGGTAATACAGGAAAAGATTAAGCAACTTAAAAATGTAGATCCAGATAGTAAAATTGAGGAAAAAAAGATCATTTTACTATCCAATGAAATCTATTATATTTCAAAAAACGTGGGATATAAAAAAGGGATGTTGACAGCCTTACTAAGCCAAGCAGTGCTATATGGAAACATGGGGGAGACTAATCAATGCTTGAAGGCCACTGAAGAAGGACTTGGCCTAGGTAAAGAATTAAAGGCCTATGGAGAATATACCTCATTGCTGGCACTAAAAGCCGGAGCATTGTTAAATGCAGGAAATTATCTTGATTCTCGGATTAATTTTTCAAGAGCATTGAAATATTCTGAATTGATAAAGGATAAAGATGAGGAACATTTTATAAAAAGCTATATCTATAATTACCTTGTAAATTATGCATCATTTTTAGAAAATGAATCTCATAATACTGTGTATAAAGATTCTATATTAATTTTTGCTAAAAAGAGCTATGAAGAATCATTGCAAATGTCAGTAAGAGGTGGTGCTCGTAGAGAAAAAATTGTTGCAAACTCTGCTATAACGTTAGGACAGATTTATATAGACATGAAGGATTTTAAAAAGGCTGAAGTATATGTAAATATAGGAGAAAAGCATATTGATACTAATAATAAATCTTTATTGGGAGGTTTATATTATACTAAAGGATGCCTGAAATTTGAGAACGGAGATAAGGAAAAGGCATTGGAATATTATGAAAAAGCTCTTGCCTTATCACTAGAGGCTCATTATACAGGACTTACGATGTCCATCTATGAAAGCTTATTGGAGTATTATAGGGAGACAAAAGATGTTAAGAATGAATTATATTATCTAAATAAAAGCAAGAAATTAAATGACAGCTTTTCCAAAATTAATAGGAATGCCCTGATAACACAAAGCAGGCATGATATTAATTTACTGTACCAACAGCAATCGGATAATAACACTTGGAAGATTCTGCTGATCGCATCCGGAGGTACTTTGGGTGCTCTCCTCTTATTTTACTTTTATCGAAAACAAAGAAAGAAAAATGCAGCAATACACATTGATACAAGGGTTGATTCATCAAAAAATAGGATCGATGAAGATAAGATTGCACTCTTGCTGGAATTGGCCAGGAATAATGATAAGCAATTTTTAATCGTTTTTAAGGAAATATATGCCGACTTGTATAAAGAGCTATTAAAATTTCAGGAATTAACAGCTGCGGATTTGGAAATGTGTGCGTATCTTACCCTTAATATCCAGACTAAGGAAATAGCCACCTATAAGAAAATATCCATTGGTGCTGTAGACAACAGGAAATACAGAATAAGAAAAAAACTCAATTTACTTCCTGAAACCGATCTTTATAAATGGATTGATACAATTAGAAAAGAATAACTATTTTTCAACAGTCTTCCCTGATAACAATTACTTGCAGCGAGCAATTTTTTATTATAACTTATTGATACCTTTAAGTACCAATATTTAGAATAATTATTGGTAGCCGCACCAGGAATCGAACCTGGATCTAAAGTTTAGGAAACTTTTGTTCTATCCATTGAACTATGTGGCCTTTTAAATAATAAAAATACAAATTAATTGAAAGAATTACTGATTATAAGGCTATTAATGATGTTTCTTTGGTTGGTACAACCAAAAGTAGATTTCCTTATGATTCACAAATTAGGACAGTTATTAAAGGTTTAATGGAGCTTACTATAAAAGAATCTGCTCTTTAGGAGCAGATTCAGTAGATAATACATCTCATTTTTTTAATTAGACAACAATAAAAAGCACAGCCGACAATGCTGTGCTTAAATTTTTATTTCAAATTTAATTGCAATTTCAATAGTAGTAAGAAAAGCAAATAAAGTTTCCACTTCGATTATTATTACATAGTAAATGTACTACTATTTTTAATACGAAATATGAATTTAATGTTAAAATTCACAAGTTATCCACATTTTTTTGTGGATAAGTCTAAAGTTAATCCACAATCACAATCAGGTTAGGAAATATTCTGCCAACGTATATCTACCCATCAGGAGACTTTACTTTGCCTTTATGACTAAAAAAACAGAGAACAATTGCTCTCTGTTGGTATTTAATTTTTAAGTTTTTCCTTGATGTATTTTGCAGTATAAGACTTTTTATTTTTTATCAGGTCCTCCGGGGTTCCGGCAAATACCACCTCACCACCATGTTTTCCTGCTTCCGGACCAATATCGATGATATAGTCGGCACATTTGATGATGTCCGGTTGATGCTCAATAACAATTACTGAATGGCCAAGGTCAATCAACGCTTGTAGTGATTTTAAAAGCTTCTGGATATCATGGAAATGAAGCCCTGTGGAAGGTTCATCAAAGATAAATAGAGTTTTATCTGTGGTTACTCCTTTTACAAGGAATGAAGCCAGTTTTACACGCTGTGCCTCACCACCGGAAAGGGTAGAAGAGCTTTGCCCCAACTGTAAATAGCCCAAACCAACTTCCTGTAAAGGTCTTAGTTTAGTAACAATTTTCTCTTCATTATTATCCTTGAAGAATTCCAATGCCTCATCAACGGTCATGTGAAGAATATCTGAGATGTTTTTTTCGTCAAATTTCACCTCAAGGATTTCATTCTTGAATCGTGTTCCCTTACAAACTTCACATTCAAGCTCAATATCAGCCATAAATTGCATCGAAACATTAATCACTCCTTCTCCTTTACATTCATCACATCTTCCGCCGTCTACATTGAAAGAGAAGTGTTTCGGCTTATAACCCATCATTTTTGAGATTTTCTGCTTGGCAAAAAGATCTCTGATATCGTCATAGGCCTTAAGATAGGTAACAGGGTTTGAACGGGATGATTTTCCAATTGGGTTTTGATCAATCAGTTCAATATTCTTGATTAATTTCTTCGGGAACTCTACAGAGTCATAGTCTCCTTTTTTACCACCCATCCCCAGTTGGATCTGAATGTCATTGGTTAGAATTTCCCTCATTAGGGTAGATTTTCCACTTCCGGAAACTCCCGAAATTACGACCAGACTTTCCAGAGGAACGTCTACATCTATATTTTTAAGGTTGTTCTGACGAGCCCCTTTGATATGAATCCATTCTTTTCCTTTTCTGCGTTTCTTTGGAACCTCTATTTCCAGTCGTCCCGTAAGATACTCAGAGGTAAGCGTATTGGCTTTTTTTAGATCCTTATAGTCGCCGGCAAATACAAGCTCACCACCCAAATAACCTGCTTCAGGGCCAATGTCAATAATATAATCGGCAGCGCGCATTACATCTTCATCATGTTCTACTACGATTACGGTATTTCCCAGGTCACGAAGGTTCTTTAGAACTCCAATAAGGTTTTCCGTATCCTTGGAGTGCAATCCGATGGACGGTTCATCTAATATATATATGGAACCTACCAAGGAACTTCCTAAGCTTGTTGCCAGATTAATTCTTTGGCTTTCTCCTCCTGAAAGAGTATTAGAGGTTCTGTTTAAGGTCAGATAACCTAAACCAACTTTCAATAAAAATTCAAGACGGGTTGTGATTTCATATAAAAGTCTTTTGGCAACTTCTTTATCATGATCTGAAAGCTGAAGGCTATTGATTAATGGAGCCAGTTCATCCAAAGGAAGTTCAATCATCGATTGAATGTTATGCCCATCTACTTTTACCCAGCTGGTTTCTTCACGAAGTCTCAATCCTTCACAAGTAGGACAAAGGGTTTTTCCTCTGTAACGGGAAAGCATAACCCTGTACTGAATTTTATAAAGATTTTCTTCAAGCATCTTGAAGAAGTTATTAATACATGGGAAATTGCTTTTTCCGTCACCTTTCCAAAGGAAGTTCTTTTGTTCCTTTGTTAATTGGTGATAAGGTTTATGAATAGGGAAATCACCTGCCTTTTTTATAAAGTCTTTTTTCCATTCGCTCATGGTTTCTCCTCTCCAGCAGACCACAGCATCTTCGTAGATTGATAAAGTTTTGTTGGGAACAACAAGGTCTTCATCAATTCCGATTACTTTTCCGTATCCCTCACAAGCGGGGCATGCTCCGTATGGATTATTGAAACTGAAAAAATGAACATTGGGTTCAAGAAATTCCATTCCGTCCAGTTCAAACTTATTGGAGAATTCCTTTACTTTTTCAGTATCTGTATTTTTTAAAGAACAATGGCCGTGGCCTTCATAAAATGCCATCTGAATAGAGTCTGCCAATCGTTGTAAAAAACTCTCATCTTCTTCATACGCAAAACGGTCAATGACCAAATTGATGGCCATTCCTTTTTCAGGAGTAAATCCAAAGCTTTCAAGATCTTCAATTCCGGCAAGATTTCCATTGATCTCAAGTCTGGTAAAACCTGCAAGTTTTAAAATATTAAGAGTTTCCTTAAAGTTATCTGCATCATACTCCAAAGGAGCGGTTAATAAAAAAGAAGTATCTTTTTTAGAAGATTTGATAAAATCTACCACATCAGAAACTGAATCTTTTTTCACTTCCTCACCGGAAACAGGAGAAAATGTTTTTCCAATCCTTGCAAATAAAAGCTTCATATAGTCATAGATCTCAGTGGATGTTCCTACTGTAGAACGTGGATTGGAAGAAATTACTTTCTGCTGTATGGCAATGGAAGGTGCCAGTCCTTTAATGTCATCAACTTTAGGTTTTTCAAGCTTTCCTAAAAACTGACGGGCATAAGAACTTAAGCTTTCAACATATCTTCTCTGTCCCTCAGCATAAATAGTATCGAAGGCCAATGAAGATTTACCGCTTCCTGAAACTCCCGTAATGACAATTAACTTGTTTTTGGGGATCAGGACATCTATATGTTTCAGATTGTTAAGATGTGCATTCTTAACGTAGATCTGTTTCTTTATGTCTATTTCTGTAATATGAGCCATATTTTGTTTATTCATAAAAGTAACTGTACAGCATCATGTCTGCCAGTGTAATGGTGTTCTGCCTTAGAATATTCCAAGGCTGTCATCAATTGAACTTTTGAGATTCTTTCCAAATTCATCCAATCAGGAGATAGCATATTTATAAAATGCTATCCAAAATGCATTTGAAAAAGAATGATTTAATTGTAAAATTAAGACCCACAAAATTACGAATTTTTTGGCGAAAATTTACGATTGTCCTATTTCTAAAATAATATATTTTGAATCCAAAAATGATGTCGAAAGATGAAAAAGGAGACCGTAAAAAAAGAAAATTTAAAAGCCTTTTGTGGACTTATTTAGGTTTTTCAATTTATTTTTATCGTATTATAAATGGTTTATCTGTTTTCAGTATATTTTTTCATTAAGGTATTGTTTTATGTTTTAAAATTATTTAAAATTGTATTCATAAATATGTAATATAGAAATGAGAAAATTATTCAGAGATCTAGTTACACATTTAATGAGAAAAAGATAGAAAACTACTCCCTCGGACACAGAAAATGCAGCATACTATGCTGCATTTTTTATGACAAGTATCATTTGCCTGTCTACACGAACTCCCTTACTTTTGAATCTTGTTAAAAGAAACTACGGAAACGATTATGATCAAAAAGATAGGAAGCGCTTTTTTTCTCGGATCTTTGCTTTGGGTACATGCACAGGAAAAGACAACGGATATAGAAAATATTGAATTTCAGGGTAAATTTATTTCTACACCTTATAAAAGTGCCAACCAGAATATTACGGTAATTACAAAGGAAGATATAGCTAATTCTCCCTCTAAAAGTATTGATGAGATTCTTCAGCAGGTTCCGGGTATGGATATCCGAAGAAGAGGAGCGAATGGAGTGCAGAGTGATATTGGCTTCCGTGGAAGTTCTTTTGAACAGGTATTATTGCTATTGAACGGAATCAGAATGAATGATTCTCAGACAGGTCATAATTCCATGAATCTTCCTGTAGATCTGGAGGATGTAGAAAAAATAGAGATCATAAAAGGCCCTGCAGCCCGACGTTTTGGACAGAATGCCTATGCGGGTGTTATTAATGTGATTACAAAGACAACTCCAGGGAAGCGTGTTAAGATAAGTGCAGAAGGAGGAGATAATGCCTCTTATGGTTTGGGCTTCAATGCACAGATAGGAAATGAAAAATTTTCAAATTCACTTCAGGCAAATTCTTCGGCTTCACAAGGGTATATGTACAATACTGATTACGAAATCAGAAATGTATTTTATCAGGGAAAATTGAATATTAAAAATGGTGATCTAAGACTTCAGGCTGGCTTTGCAGAGAAAAAATTTGGAGCAAATGGATTTTATGCCTCCAAGAAAGCAAGAGATCAGTATGAGGAGATGCAGGCTTCCATTGTAAGTGTAGCGCATCAGCAGACCTTTGGAAAATTAAAGCTTAATTCTAATGTATACTGGAGAAGAGGGCAGGACATGTACCTTTATACCAGACAAAATCCTAATGGATACAGAAATATGCATATTGGAAACAATGTAGGTGGCGAAGTGAACTCCAGCTACCAATGGGGATTGGGAACAACCGGGGTTGGTTTTGAGTTAAGAAAGGAACTTTTGGTGAGCAGTAACCTGGGAAATCCAAATCGTTTTGTATCGCAGGTATTTTTTGAGCATCACTTTTCTTTATTGGATAAAAAACTGAATATAAGTCCCGGAATTTCATGGGCAAATTATTCTAAGGAAGGGAACTTTTTCTATCCGGGATTAGATGTAGGGTATAATTTTACCCTTAACAGTAAAATCTATGGAAATATTGCAAAAGTACACCGTATTCCAACATTCACAGAACTTTATTATATAAGCCCGACTGAGCTTGGAAACCCCAATTTACAGCCTGAAAATGCTATTTCATCCGAAGTTGGATATCAGTATCAGAACAAAAATATTTTAGCAAAAGTGAGTGGGTTTTTAAGGGATTCCAAAAATTCTATCGATTGGGTTAAAAAAGACATTAATGATGATGCCTGGGCTGCCGGAAATGTGGGAGATATTAAGATTAAAGGAATAGAAGCTGAGCTTAACCATAGAGTAACAGACTGGTTAAAATATACAGTAGGATATACTTATATTGACAGTAAGTACAAAGAACCCAATGAGCTTGTGTCAAGATATATTCTGGACAATCTGAGACATCAGTTTATTGCTAAGTTAGAGACAAAGTTTCTTAAAAGCTTTACCAATGAGCTTGCTTATAGATACAATGAAAGAGTAAATCTTGGAACTTATAATCTTTTGGATGAAAAATTGAGCTTTACCCAAAAGGACTATTCTGTGTATGTTTTAATTAATAATGTGACTAATACGAAATATACGGAAGCCTTTGGAGTGGAAATGCCCCAAAGATGGTTCCACATTGGTTTTTCATACACTATTAACATTAAGTAGGTGTTAATTGTATATTAATGAAAGTTAATATTAACAAATTGTTAAAAAAATTACATTTGCAAAAATTTTTTATGAAACGTTTTTTAGGTTTAAGCTTACTTCTTAGTTTATCTTTCTTCAAAGCACAGGAACATATTTCGAGCTTCAATGCAGTGACTTTAACCTATAAGTTTCATCCAAAGTTTTTCCTTTATGCTGAAGGGCAGCTGCGTGGTAACGAAGATTACACCTATCCGGATTATTATGAAATAAAAGGTGGGGTGGGATATAATCTTACGAAAAACCATAAACCTTTCATAGGATTGGGAAGATATGTTAACTATAAGGAGCATAGCCTGAGCAGAGAAGAATTCAGGGTATGGCTTCAGGATGTTATTGATTTCAAAAAAGGCATCGTGAAGTTTGAAAACCGTTTCCGTGCTGAAAAAAGCTGGTTTTATGAGCCTCAGATAGATAAAACCTCTCAAAGAATGCGTTACCGTTACCGCTTGAATATAAGTGTTCCGCTAAATGCTCCCACCATAAAAAAAGGAACTGTCTTTGCCAATGCCTACGATGAAATTTTCTTTGTAACCCCGATGAAGCCTACTTTTGCCAGAAACAGAGTTTATGGCGGTTTCGGCTATCAGATCGATGATTACTTTGGAATTTTGACAGGTTATTTATGGCAGCGTGAGTTTGAAGCCAAGGGAAACAAGAACCTGCATTTTATTTATCTTGCTCTGAACATCAATATTGATGGTACAGATCATCACGTGAAGACGTATGATTTCCCTGGTGCAGATTAATATTTTTCTACCAGATAACGATAAGCTTTAAGATATTTGTTAAACCTTTTAATGTCCTTAGGAGTAAGCTCCCGGTTTACTCTTCTAAGGTCCATATTATCACGAAGATCATTAAGCTTTACAGCAACCGCCAGTGGGGATCTCTCCGTTCTTTTGACAAACTCATCATAATCCTCCTCCGGATCAAATTTGGTAAGGCAGCTTACTGCGAAAATGATGTATTCAGGAAAGCCTTCGGTTCTTAAATAATCAAGACTGAATTCCAGTGGATGATCTTCTACAACATCATGCAGCACCCCTACAATTTTTTCATCCATTGTTTTACCATATTCCATTACACGCATGACGTGGGCAATGTAAGGGGCATGGTATTTATCGGTCTGTCCTTTATGAGCCTTATCGGCAATTTTTATAGCTCTATTTAGTAATTCTTCTTTTGTCATTTTTCGATGAAAATAGAATACAAAAATAAAAAATGCCTTAAAAAAATAAGACATTTTTATCAAGATTATTTTAGATGATTTTAGGAATTTGTTTCATCCTCTACAGAAGCGTGTGGAGCGTTGTTTTTTACAGATTCTATTCCGTTTTCCATGCCATTATCAGATTCATACATCTGGCTGGTTCCTATAATCTGACCATTTCCGGCTTTAAGATTAAAATAACATCTACCGTCTTTGGCCGTATTTCTTTCAAATTTAGAATCTTCCTGCGAATTGGTTTTCACAGAGCTGATTCCGTTTTCACATGATGGTTTTGTGCCATATCCCTGACTTGTTAGAATGACCTGACCGTTTCCCGCTTTTAGGTTGAACTGAAATTCTCCGTTTGTTCTTTTTGAAATAATGAATTTTCCCATAGTAATAGTTTTTAGAATTGTTGTTTGGTTATTATTTAAATAGCATTGTAGTTTCTTTTAAATTAAAGATAAAAAAAATATTGGAATTTGCTGTTATTCAATGATTAATTGATATTTATAAGCATATGTTATTTTTTTGAATAAAATTTATGATGATGAATAAATTACTTTAATAACAAGTTTGAAATGAACAATAAATATTGATCTATTTTTATACTGAAAAGGAATAAGGCTACAGGTTACCATAAAAAAGCGCCCCAAAATAGGGACGCTCTTGAATCAAATTTATGTTATAAAAGACTAATAATTTCCTTTTTCAATATAATGAGCCGCTACTTTTTCAGTTAATGCCACTACATTTGGATTGTTGGTATATTTAGTGAATCTTCTTAATCCTGAAAGCATCATTCTTTGCTCGTCTCCTTCAGCGAAAGAAATAATTCCTTCCTTAGCTGCTACTGTGATTTTCTCAACAGCTTTGTAAAGGTTCAATTGAGCCATTGCTGCTTCTACAGAATCAGGAGAGAAATGCTTTTCAGCTCTTAATACAGCAGATTCTGCCATATAGATCTGGTTAAGGATTTCAGAAGCATTCAATAGTAAATGCTGTTGCTTTTCAATATCCATCATGTATTTTTGAAGAGCAGCACCAGAAACCATTAAAAATACTTTCTTAAGATTAGCAATAATTGCTTTTTCTTCACTCATGAATTCTGAATAATCAGGAACTTCAAATGAAGGGATACCCATCAATTCTTTGCTGATAGCCATTGCAGGAGATAAAAGATCTAACTCACCTTTCATTGCTCTCTTAATAAGCATTCCTACAGCCAATAATCTGTTGATTTCGTTTGTTCCTTCGTAGATTCTTGAAATTCTTGAATCTCTCCATGCTGCTTCCATTGGAGTATCTTCAGAGAATCCCATACCTCCGTATACCTGAATTCCTTCATCTGCAGTGTGCTGTGCAAGATCAGAAACGAATACTTTAAGGATTGAACATTCTACTGCGAATTCTTCGACCCCTTTTAATTCTGCTTCCTGATGGCTTAACCCACCTGCTACCAATTCATCAATTTTATCCTGAACATCTTTAGCAGCTCTGTAAGAACCTGCCTCACTTACGAAAACTCCGGTTGCCATTTCAGCAATTTTCTTTCTGATTGCTCCGAAAGTAGAGATAGAAACATTAAACTGCTTTCTCTCGTTAGAGTACTGAATAGAGTGGTTTAGGATTCTTCTCTGTGCGTCCAAACAAGCCGCTGCTAATTTGATACGACCTACGTTCAATGCATTTAGAGCGATTTTGAAACCATTGTTTCTTTCTCCTAAAAGATTTTCTACAGGAATCTTCATATCATTGAAGAAAACCTGACGAGTAGAGGATGCACGGATTCCTAGTTTGTGCTCTTCCTCTCCGAAAGTTAAACTTTCAGGATTCTCAAGCTCAGAACGATTAATTACGAAACCTGTGATGTTTTTATCATCATCAATTTTAGCGAATAACGTGAATGTATCAGCAAATCCTGCATTGGAGATCCACATTTTCTGACCATTGATGATATAGTGTTTTCCGTCTTCGGAAAGTTTTGCTCTTGTTTTTCCAGAGTTAGCATCAGAACCTGCGTCAGGCTCAGTTAAGCAATAAGCTCCAAATTTTGTACCTGTTGCCAGGTCCGGAAGATATTTTTTCTTTTGCTCTTCAGTTCCGTAAAGAACGATAGGTAGGGTACCGATTCCGGTGTGTGCTCCATAAGCGGTAGCCAATGAACCTGTAGTTCCTGAAATATAGTCACAAGCAAGCATTGTAGTCACAAAGCCCATTCCAAGACCTCCGTACTCCTCTGGTACAGCAATTCCCAGCATTCCCATGTCACCAAGCTTACGCATTGTTTCTTCAGTGAACGCATAATCTTTCTTTTCAAAACGTTCTCTTTGAGGAACAACCTCTCTGTCTATAAATTCCTTTGCAGAATCACGAAGCATCTTCTGCTCCTCATTTAATTCTTCAATACTGAAAATGTCGTTTGCAGGAATTTGTTTGATTAGGAATTCACCTCCTTTTAGTGTAGCCATATTTGTTTTTTTTATTTTTAATTATAATATTCAATGTTTGTAGCAAGGTCAAGCCAGCCCTGCTGATTTTTTTCGTTTGTTATCTCCAAAAAGTTATCTTTTCGGATTCCCATTTTTTTGTACTTCGGCTCTTTGCTGAGTTGATAAACTCCGTATTTTTTGTCTTTGTAAAAAATGATTAATTCATCTCTGAAAATAATATCATCATATTCCATTGGTAATAGAGTAATGGCATCAAATTCATAATTGAAGTCATAAAACCTAAATTTATGATCATCTTCGCCCTCAACCTCATTCTTAGATCTGCTAAAACTTGCTTCCTGTGTGATCTCAGAATATTGTTTTTCAAATTCATTATCTCTAATTGTTATTCTCGCATCACTTACGAAATTTCTTTTTTCTTTATCAAAAGAGAAAAGTCCTTTTTTACCCTGATACTCAGCTGTTATGAAAAAATCTTCAATATCATACGTATCATATTTAAAATAGTTTAGAATATCCTTTCTGCCAGCTTTTATATCATTATAGATATAATTTAATTTTGCTTTTTGAGGCAGATTTTTTAAAGCATATGATTGTGTTTCAGAAGAATCCCATCGATTTCTTATTCTTGCAATTACATTTCGTTTAGAATTCTCATCATAAGCCGGCGAAAATTTATAATAGGTATTCGGATCCTGACTGCATGTCATATAAAGGTGTTTCTTAGGTAAAGTTTCTTCCAATAATGAATTGAGATTTCTTACCCTTCCATCATATAAAACATTGATATAGGTACCTTTTAGATAAACACTTTTTATATTGTTGATATTTAACTTATTAAAAAATGAATCATAAATAGAATAATCAGAACCTTTTTTAGTTATAATAAAATAATCATTCATTAGAATGTCATCATAACGATCAGGAATTACCTGATTCCCAAATATTGAATACAATTTCTTTTTGCCATTTTCTTCTATAATTGTATAATGCTTTTGAATATCGAGATTATGATCAATCTTACTGTCCGATTTATCTTCTGCCTTTACCTTGATAGTATTCAATAAGTACCCGTCTTCAAGAGGTATTAAGAAATTGTCTGACGAATCTTTAAAAGATATAAGAGGTCTATTGGTTGGAAGATTAAATAGGAAAGCCGGGAAAGATTCGGAAGAATAGAGTCTCCATTTTTTTTCATGATCATCCTTATTGGTCTCATAATACCCAAATCCATTACCCTCGTTATCTTCAAACTTATATACTTGTTTGCTAATTATTTCAGGGGTAGGAAAAAAATATTTATATAATAATTCTTCCTCCTTATCATAATAGCTGAAAACTTTCTTAGTTATCTCATTTTTAAAATTTTCAATAGTTTGGTTTTTAATTTCATTAACATCTAAAAGAAAATTTCTCTCACCTAAATAACTCTGAATATTTTTGAATTTAAAAATTCTATCATCATTTCCTAATTCTGTATACGCCCTGTTTTTTCTGTGATCATCAGAAATCCAGCTTTTATAGTTATAAAAAATATAGTCATCTCCATTTTTTTGAAGAATATCTGAATATTTACCATGCACTATAAAATGAGCATCGGGAAAATTAATTACCTGGTTTGTAGATATTTTATCATTAAATGAAAACTTTTTAGAAGCAATGGCAAAGTTATTAAGGATGTCATACTTAAAATATTCATGATTGATTACGTATCCATCAATAATATTATCAGAATTTATTTCACTGATCAAACTTCCGTCTTGCCTGTAATTTTTAATTTTAACTAACTGTTTTTCAGTATTGTAAAATTCCTCATAGGCGAGGTTATTACTATTGTTCCAATATACTTTTTTAACTCCGATATTTCTTGAATCCGAGTGATAATCTACTGAATCAATACTTTTTAGGCTTCCATTTTCAAGATAAATTTCTTCCCGTACTTTTTTTCCATTCGGTTTTTGAATTTTCCAGAGTTTTCCGCTAGGGTAGTAGAATCTAAGTTCTAAATCTCTGACATCGCTCTGGGAATAGTTTGAACTATTGTCAAGGCCATTTTCATCATACCAATATTCTGAACCAATATTTTTTTTATGATTTTCTTTTTTCAAAGAATATCCTTGATATTGGAGTTTTCCATTAATAAAGTAATCCCGGGTAAATTCTATTGAATCATTTAATACAACAGGAGTGGGTCTATAAAAAACAGCTTTATCTTTTGTCGTTTCTTTCCATTCTTTGTCAAAATATATCATTTTTTTCTGCTGAGAATTCACCAGAATGACCACAAAAAGAGAAAAAAAAGATAATTTATTTGTCATAAAAAATTAAAATTTGGGAAGAAAGAAAACTCAGTCTTCCCAATTTCTTTTATAGAAGTTCAAAAATACTTGCTGCTCCCTGTCCGGTTCCCACACACATGGAAACCATTCCGTACTTGTTGCCACGTCTTCTCATTTCGTCTAGAAGCTGAACGGTCAATTTTGTTCCGGTACATCCCAGTGGGTGACCAAGAGCGATGGCTCCTCCGTTTACGTTTAAAATATCAGGATTTAAGCCTAATTCTTTCTTAATGGCAACCGACTGAGATGCGAAAGCTTCATTAAGCTCGATCAAATCGATGTCTTTTAATTCCAAACCTGCCTGTTTTAAAGCCTTTGGAATAGCATAGATCGGTCCCATTCCCATGATTCTTGGTTCAAGTCCGGCTGCTGCGTATGCTACTAATCTAGCTTCAGGCTCAAGTCCTAACTCTTTTACCATTTCTTCACTCATTACCATCACAAAAGCTGCTCCGTCACTCATTTGAGAAGAGTTTCCGGCAGTTACGCTTCCTCCGTTGGCAAATACAGGTCTTAATTTGGATAATCCCTCAAAAGAAGTATCTTTTCTAGGGCCCTCATCTATAGAGAAATCAAACTTTTTAGTCTGCATTTTCTGGTTTTCATCCAGAAAGTTATATTCTACAGGGATTGGAACAATTTGGTTTGCGAATTTTCCTTCCTGATTCGCTTTTAAAGCTTTCATATGAGATTCAAAAGCAAACTGATCCTGTTCTTCTCTTGTGATGTTATATTGTTTAGCTACCTCTTCAGCAGTGTAACCCATTCCCCAATAGTAATCAGGATTTGTTTTTGCAATATCTGTTTCCGGAACAGGCTTATAGCCTCCCATAGGGATGTAAGACATAGATTCTGTACCTCCAGCGATGATACAATCTGCCATGCCAGCCTGAATTTTTGCAGAAGCAATAGCGATGGCCTCACTTCCTGAAGCACAGTATCTGTTTACGGTTACTCCCGGAACTTTATCTGTATTTAGCCCCATTAGAGAGATCAGACGAGCCACGTTAAGTCCTTGCTCAGCCTCTGGCATTGCATTTCCTACGATAAGGTCATCTATTCTGTTTTTATCTAATTGTGGAAGCTCAGCCATTAATTTTTCAATAACTGTAGCCGCCATTACATCGGGTCTTGTAAATCTTAGACTTCCTTTTGGAGCTTTTCCAACGGCAGTTCTGAAACCCTTTACTATATATGCTGTTTTCATTTTGTTGTTTAATTAAATTGTTTTAAGAATTTTTTGCCTCGTAGAGGTAAACTGTTCATAGATATTTGTTTTTGCATCTTTTTGCGGAGCTCCGTAGGAGCGATCTGTTAATCGCTAACCCATTCAAATAAATATTTTGGATCATATTCTATTTCAAATTTTGACATAAAATCTAGATATTCTTCTCTAAAAGTTTTCTCTTTATGATGTTCTTCCTGATTTAAAATATATTTTACAACAGAATCAACACTACTTTTAGAATAAGAAAATGCTCCGTACCCTTCCTGCCAATTGAATTTTCCATTTATCCATCCTTTTTCGTTAATGAATTTTGAAGAACCCGCTTTAATATCTCTTACTAAATCTGAAATCGAAACTGTAGGATTCATACTTACAAGAATATGGACGTGGTCTGGCATTGCAAAAACTGCGAATAATTTTTGGTTTCTATTGGAAATAATACCTGTTATAAACTGATGTAATTCTTCTCTGTTTTCTTTTGAAATCAGATTTTGTCTTCCTTTTACAGCGAAAACAATTTGAATATAAATCTGAGTGTAGGTGTTTGCCATAAATTAACAGGCCGCCTCTACGAGGCTCTCCAATTTTTTTAATTATTCATGCTATTAACAGTTCGCTCCTACGGAGCTCCCATTAGTTTCTTAATGGTTTTCCATTTTGCAACATGTACTGAATTCTTTCCAATGTTTTTCTTTCACCACAAAGCTGTAAGAATGTTTCTCTTTCAAGATTTAATAGATATTGTTCAGTAACAACAGTTGGTTCAGATAAGTTTCCTCCTACCATTACGTTGGCTAGCTTGTCTGCAATTTTCTTGTCGTGTGCGGAGATGTAGTTTCCGGTAAGCATTTGATCTGTTCCTACATAGAACATTCCTAAAGCATCTTTACCAAGAACTTTTACTTTTTGCTCGATGGGTTGAGTATAGCCTTGTTCTGCTAATAATTTTGCAACTTTTTTAGCTTCTGCAATCTGTCTGTTTTTGCTCACAGAAACAATGTCTTTTCCTTTTTCAAGAATTCCCATGTCGTAGGCCTCGTAAGCAGAAGTAGCTACTTTACCCATAGCGATATTCATGAATGCTTCACGAAGTCTGTTATTTTTAACATCATCACTGTGGAATTCTCGGGAAGTTCTTAAAGTAAGTTCCTTTGTACCACCACCACCAGGAATTACACCCACTCCGGTTTCTACCAGTCCGATGTAAGTTTCTGCTGCGGCAACCACTCTGTCTGCATGCATGGTCATTTCGCATCCACCTCCTAATGTCATTCCGTGAGGAGCAACCACTACAGGAATAGAGGAGTAACGAACTCTCATCATAGATTTTTGGAAGTAAGCAATAGCCATATTTAAATCATCCCAGTCCTGCTCAATAGCCATCATAAGGATCATCGCAAGGTTAGCTCCTACAGAGAAGTTAGTACCTTGGTTCCCAACTACCAGTCCCTCGTATTCTTTTTCAGCTAAATCAATCGCTCTGTTTAATCCATCAAGAACTTCGCCTCCAAGAGAGTTCATTTTTGAACGGATTTCGAAGTTGATGATTCCATCACCTAAATCTTCAATAGCAGCTCCTGAATTGCTCCAAAGTGTTTTGTTTTTTCTGATATTATCTAGAATGATAAATGCATCCTGACCTGGGATTTTGTTATATTCTCCTGAGTTTTTATCAACATAAATACTTTGCCCCTCATCATTCACTTTATAGAAAGTCTCTACATTTTTCACCCAGTCTGAAACTTCATAACCAGCATCTTTAGCCAATTCAATACCTTTTTGAACACCTACGGCATCCCAGATTTCAAAAGGACCATTTTCCCATCCGAAACCGGCTCTCATAGCATCATCAATTTTATAAACCTCGTCAGAAATTTCAGGAACTTTATGAGAAACGTAAGCGAACAACGCTCCTAGTGATTTTCTGTATAATTCGCCTGCTTTATCTTTTCCTCCGATTAATACCTTGAATCTGTCAATTGGTTTATCGATGGCTTTCGTTAATTCTAAAGTAGGGAAAGATGATTTTCCTTGAAGTTCATATTCTAAAGTATCAAGATTCAATCCGTGAATTTCAGATTTTCCTTCTGCATTTTTCACTTTTTTATAGAAACCTTGTTCAGTTTTTGAACCCAGCCATTTGTTATCCATCATTTTCTGGATATAAGGAGGAAGAGCAAATACATCATTGAAGTCATTGGCTTCAGCACCGCTCTGGCGAACCCCATTGGCTACCATTACTAAGGTATCAAGACCTACAACGTCAGCTGTTCTGAATGTTGCAGATTTTGGACGTCCAATTACAGGACCTGTTAATTTATCTACCTCAGAAACTGTAAGTCCTAATTTTTGTACATTATGAAGAAGATCCATCATAGAGAATACCCCGATTCTGTTGGCGATGAAAGCAGGAGTATCTTTTGCTAAAACGGTAGTTTTACCTAAGAATTTAGCCCCATAATTCATATAAAAATCAATGATCTCAGGATCTGTATCGTTTGTAGGGATAATTTCAAGAAGAGGAAGATATCTTACTGGATTAAAGAAGTGGGTACCCGCAAAGTATTTTTTGAAGTCATCACTTCTTCCTTCTGTCAAGAAGTGGATGGGAATCCCGGATGTATTTGAAGAAATTAATGTTCCCGGTTTTCTGAACTGCTCAATCTTTTCATATACTGACTTTTTAATATCAAGTCTTTCTACTACTACTTCAATGATCCAGTCTGTATTTTTTATTTTCTGAAGATCGTCATCGAAGTTTCCTACCTTGATTCTGTCTGCAAACTTTGGAGAATAAAGAAGTGCAGGACTGGCTTTTTTAAGTTTTTCAAAGTTTTCAGTAGCAATTCTGTTTCTTACTACCTTATCATCTTTGGTCAAACCTTTTTTCTGTTCAGCTTCGGTCAGTTCAAAAGGGACAATATCCAAAAGTGACACTTCCACACCGATGTTGGCGAAGTGAGCTGCGATACCGCTACCCATAATTCCTGAACCAAGAACCGTTACATGTTTGATTCTTCTTTTCATATGTAAATTTTTATTATTTATAAGGTCGTATGTAACCATACGGTTTCATTATAATTTATTTTCTGTTATTTAAAAGTTCATTGGCTATTTTCATGATCTCAGTCATGACCTCCTTAAAGGTTTCCAATCTCTCCGGAGCAATCTTTTCCATCACCTTTTTATTAAAGTTGACAACAACTTCTTTTGACATGTTTCTGGAGTTTAATCCTTTATCTGTAAGTTTGATGATCACCTCTCTTTTATCAGTGGTGGTCTTTTCCTTATAAATATATCCATTGTCTTCAAGAAGTTTGATGATTCTCGTTAAGGAAGTAGGCTCTATGGCCATCTTGGGTCCAAGATTGGTACTTCGTGTTCCTTCCTTGGGATCAATTTTAAGAAGGGTGAGGGCTTGCACAGCTGTGGAATCATGTTCCTGAGCCAGTTCTGTGTACATTTTTGAAACAGCCAACCAGGTCTGCTTCAAAATTAAATCTACGTTTTCTATTTTTTCCTTATTATGATCCATCATTTTTGCGCTAATGGTTTTACCCAAATTTAGTAAATATTATGCATGCATAGTATTTATTAACGTTAAATTTTGTTAATAAGCTGATAATAAATAGATTAAATTATATGAGTTGCATAATACTATGCATGCATAGTATGTGAAATAATCAAAGAAAGTAGCGGATTAATAAATGTTTACAACGAAATTAATGATTTCTTCAAAAGATTCACATTGGTGTATCGTGGAATCATTAGTAATTACCCAAAAACTGTCCTGGAACTCAAAATTGAGGAAAGAAAGGTCTTTTTGAAAGTTTTTTTGAAGCAAAGAATAGAGCATTTCTTTCTGAACCTGGGGTGCAGAGATGTGGGGTGGAACAAAGTTCTCGTGTATTTGAAACAATGAGGCATTCGTAAGTTCATCATGCTGAAGTAAAATATCCTCAACTATTCCTGAATGCAGCTGAGTGTTTTTTACATACCAGATCTTGTCTGCAAATTCCTTAGCCAGTCGCCAGTCGTGGGAAGAAAATAGAATCAGTTTATTTTGTTCTTTCGCTAATCTTCTCAGCGTCTTAAGGATGATTATTTTATTTTTTTCATCCAGATGGGTTGTTGGCTCGTCCAAAATAATAATGGAAGAGTTCTGGGTAATGGCTCGTCCTATAAAGGCCTTCTGAAGATTTCCATCCGAAAGGTTTTTAAGCAATGTATATCTGTATTGACTTAAATCCAGTTCCTCAATAATATGAGCAACTTCATCACGGTCTTCTTTTTTCAGTTCAAAATAAAAAGGGTAGTAGATATATTTTCCCAATGAAATAAGGTCTTCAACCGTATAGTGCTGGGGAATGACCGATTTTGAAAAAACAATCGCTATATTTTCTGCAATTTCTTTTACGGAAAGTTTTTTAACATTTTTACCATTAATCAAGATTTCACCATCTAATAAAGAAATTTGATGAAGAATAGATTTAATTAAAGTTGTTTTTCCTACCCCGTTATTTCCAATCAATAAGCATACATCTCCAAGCTTCAGATCTGCATTAGCATTTGAAATTAAAGTTTTATGATAACCGATGTCTGCTTGTTTGATTTGTAGGTGCATATTGAGGGTTCGTTAGACGCAATAGATGCAAAATGTTTTACAAAAATACTGTTTTTAGGGTTCAAAGGATTTGACTTTATCGAATTTTTATGTGTTTTGAATTTATAGGCCATTTATAACCCTTGTACCCCCATTTTTAAATAAGTTAAAAACTGTGCTTTGTGGGTTGGAGCTATATAGTCAGCGATTTTTATTTCTGAAATCAATTTGTTTTCTAACATTATATCAAGTCTGAAAGCGTTTTCAATCCTTAATTCTTCATAAACATACTCAAATACACCTGCTCCAAGCTTTTTGTGAATTTTTAATCCTGTTTCAAAAACGATTTTTAATAATTCATTTTCTGTCATGGGGGTGTTTTTCATAAATATTATGAATTGTTAGGCAAACGCAAGGACGCAAAGGTTTCTATATATTGTGTATATATTTTTAAGGCGCAAGAAAATCATCGATTTTCAGCAAGCAGCGTGTTTATCTTTGGGTTTGTTTGATGTGCTTAATTTTATTGGAGATAAGATCTTTGTGGCTTAAAATATGAGGCCGGTAAGAAAATAACGTCTTTGCATTTTCCAATAAAAGTATTATACTTTATTCTGTCTCAAAAGCATCACAAGAATCACAGGGATTCCAAATACAGAGCTTATCACATTCAATGGGATCTGTGTTTTTTCTGCAATTACTGAGAAAAACAGCATGATTAGCATTCCCAGAAACATATTAAGGATCCACTGCTGCCATAATTTTGAGGGATTGTAGATCAATCGGCAGAAATGAGGTACAATAATCCCAATAAATAGAATAGGTCCTAAAAATGCTGTAATAGAAGCTGAAAGTAGGGAAGAAGCTACTATAATCAGTAGTTTTAATTGTTTTAAATTAACTCCTAAACTCTGTGCATAAGAGGTTCCCAGAGAGTTTCCAATTAGAGGTTTTATAGATTTAAAGCAGAAAAATAATCCTATTAATAATAAGGCGGATAAAACATAGATCTGATTTCTGGTGACCATATTATTAGCACCAAATGACCATAAAATGTAATTCTTTAGACTTTGGTTTTCGGCATAGAACTGTAGCAGAGACACTATTGCTCCCGCAAAGGCTGATACCAGAAACCCGAAAATAATAAGGTAAGACTTATCCTGAAATTTATTGGACATTGATAAGAGAGCCAGCATCAGTCCTAATCCTCCTCCAACGGCGGATAAACTAAGGAAGCTATTCTGCAGAAATTCCGGAAGAAGAATATTATGCGAGAAAAATATGTAGAATGCTACCGATAAACTTGCTACCGATGTAATTCCCAAAATATCTGGCCCGGCCAGTGGATTTTGAAAATATTCCTGCATCAGAAACCCCGAAGTAGGAATTGAAATTCCGGCTAGCAGCATTACTAAAACACGATTGATACGAATTTCAGCAATCTGGCTTTGAGCAGAATCCTGAAAAAAATCCTGTAAGTTTAAACTCAAAAATCCTGTGTTCAGATTAATGACTGCACTTATAATAATTGCAATGACTAATAATAAACACAGGATTTTAAATCTTTTTGACATTATTCAGAAAGAGCTCTGTATGTTTTTACTTTAAAAAAGCATCAATTTTAGAGTTCAATACTTCTTCCGTCATCATTCCCAGATATTCATCTGTCTGACTTCCTTTTCTCATAAAGGTAAACGGAATTGAACCACCATCCCATTGCTTGAAATTCTTGGAGAAGAAGTCCTGATCTAATTTTTGACCATCCAGCAAAATAACATTCGCACCAAGATTATTTTCTACAACAAAATCCTTAACTGCTGTATCCCAGTCATTCTTGTCATCAAGGTTTACGAAAGTGAATTTTACAGGTTTATCCTTTAATTCCTGCATTTTATTTTTGAAACTTGGGATTTCTTTCATACATGGGCCACACCATGTTGCAAAAAAGTTAGTTACATATAAAGTATCGTTATTTTTGGCTAAGTGCTGACCTACATTTCCAGGAGAAAGTTCTTTAGGAACATACGTAGCCCCTTGTGCCGTAGTATTTTGAGTTACAGAAAGAGAGTCTGTAGCGGGAGTGCCATCAGTCTTCGGGCTTTCTTTTTTGCAACTGTAAACTGCAGTAAGGATTAACGTGGATAAAATTATCTTCTTCATAAATTATTTTTTATCTATTTTTGAATTGAAGTTATGGAACAACAAATCTATAAAGGGAAACTTATACAGTTTCATCCGTTAAAAATAGCGAAAAAGGTAGAGCTGACCAAAAATACTTTTTCTCTGGAGTTTGATATTCCGGAGAATTTGAAAGAAAACTTTAAGTTTGAAGCCGGGCAGTTTGTAAGTGTTAAATTTCAATCCCATGGTAAAGAGGTTATTAATGATTATTCAATGACTTCAGCTCCTTATGAAAGGAAAATATGCCTGGGAATAAAGGTGAATTCTACTGAGGGAGCCACTTTCCAACTATTTCAGAACTATAATGTTGGGGATGAACTTCTGATAAGTGAACCTGCCGGAAGATTTACTCTGGGATCTAAACCTAGTGAATTCAGGACAATTGTAGCCTTTGCAGCCGGTATTGGAATAACACCTATTGTAAGCCATTTTAAAAATATTCTTCATAATGAACCCAGAACAAGACTATTTTTATTTTTTGGAAATAAAAGTTCAGATGATCTGATCTATCGAGATCAGTTGGATAATCTTGCCAGAACCTGTGGCGATAGGCTCCAAATTTTTTACTTTTTTTCACAGGAAAAAACGGGTGATCAGTTTTTTTATGGCAGATTGGATGAAAAGAAATTAAATTTAATTATCAATCAAATTCTTCATTTAGATGATACAGATGAGGAGTCTACCATTTGGGATGCTGTGGATGAAGTTCTTATCTGTGGAAAAGGAGAAATGATTAAAACACTGGCAAATGCCTGTTACCATCACGGAATTCCGAAAAGGAATATACATTTTGAACTTTTTGAGGAATATAATGATGATATTTATCCTGTAGAAAAAGAATTTCCGCTTATTGAAAATATAGAGGTGGAATTTACCACGCTTGGAAAAAAATATACGGCTCAACTTCCTGATAATAAGGATAGAATTCTGCAACAGCTCTTGCTTCAAAAGTTTCCTGTCCCTTATTCCTGTAAGTCCGGAATTTGTGGAAGTTGCGAATGCTCTTTAGAGGAGGGAGAAGTGGAACTGCTGGAAAATGAGTACCTTACAGAAAAGGAAGAAAATCAGGGCCATATACTGGCTTGCATGTCAATTGTGAAAAGTAAAAAAATAAAGCTTAACTTTGATCTTAGTTGAGAGTTATTAGGAACATATTTAATTTAGGTTTTATATCATTAGAATTGGGAATTTTAATGATATGTTTCTGTAATGTGTGGGTTTTTGGGCTTACCAACGGACGTACCTATACTAAAATTTCTAAAATTCCACCCAGAGAGATTGCTTTGGTGCTGGGAACTTCCCCAAAGATGAGATCCGGGGTTTCCAATCCTTATTTTACGAAAAGAATGGATGCTGCATCTCTTCTTTATCATCATGGGAAAATTAAAAAAATCATTGTAAGTGGCGAGAAAAGTAAAGGGTATAATGAACCTGCTGCCATGAAAAATTATCTGATTTATCAGGAAGGGGTTCCTGAAGATATTATTATTGAGGACCCGAAAGGATTCAATACCTATAAAAGTATTCTTCGTTGTAAGGATGTATATAAAAAGAAAAATGTGATTATCGTTTCACAGGGATATCATAATCTGCGTGCCTTATTTTTCGCAAGAAATAATGATATGAATGCACTAGGATTTGATGCGCAGGATGTCACAAAACCTGAAAGTTTCTACAGAAACCAGGCGAGAGAAATTCTCGCCCGTGTCATTGCTGTAGTTTATTTTATTCTTGGAGTTTCTCCGGATTAGAAAGGATATCCGAAAGCAAAGTTGACTGTAGGCTTGAAAGGCTGGAAGTTTTTAATTCTCCATCTGTCGCCTTCAGCCTTATTAGGATCATACATCTTATAAGCAAAGTCTAGTCTGAATGTAATGTAGGCTACATTGATTCTTAAACCGAACCCACTACCAACCCCAACTTGACCTAGGAATTTATTAAATTTAAATTCATCGCCGTAACCGTCATTATAATTACGAAGACTCCACGTATTTCCAATATCTGTAAATAATGCTCCTTCATACATCTTGTTGAAAGGGATTCTGTATTCAATATTGGTGGTAAGCTTTACGTTGTCTGTCATATAGGTACGTACTCTTTCATCTACCTGAGAATCTGCAGGACCCAGTCCTCCAAATGCTACCCAAGCTCTGATGTCATTGGATCCTCCGTTAAAGTAAGACTTGATAATTGGCATATCTTCAGAGTTTCCATATGGGATCCCAACTCCTACAAACTGACGAAGAACCAAGGTCTGATTGCCATTAAATTTAAAATATTTTCGGACATCAACATCAAACTTTACGAATTGTGCATACGGAATTCCAAAAATTGTTCTTTGAGGTCCTGTAACAAGTCCACCGCCGTCATCTTTTTTATTGAATAAACTTAAGATGTTACCTGCAAGTTCAACTTTTCCGTTAAAGTAAAAAGCATTGGGATACTCTTTTTTTCCAATTTCATTATAAACGAAGTTATAGATCATGGAAGAGATCAAAACATCCTGTGTTTGTCTGTCCTTATTCACCAAAGTCCCTCTGAACGCTGTTAAAAGATCAGCCCCTTGTTGGTTAAGTGAATTTCTGTAAGGTTCATTCTGTATTATTCTCTTAGAAACATCTTCAATACTCAATTTTCCATCTAAATAATCCTGATACTCCTGCTGGGTATCGGCATTAAAGGTAGAATAGTTATTAAAAATATCAGCTCTGATTTTTTCATCATTGGGGAAGTAATCATAATAAGCATCTTTGTTCTTTGTTAAACTGACTTGCGTATTAAATAAGGTTAGCTTATGATATACCTGTTCATTAACATTTGCCTGATAATTTAATCCGGTATTAAAGTTAACTCTACCCAGGCCTATATTATTTTGAATGGAAGCCCCCAATAAAATGGAAGATGTAGGTGTATACCTTTTAGGCATAAACTTATAATAATTAAAAGGAAGTAACAACCTTGGGAAATTAAGGGATGCCTGAGCAGATATTTCGTAGGCTGTAGTTCTTTTATCAATGTCTTTTGTACTTCTGATAGATCCAAATGTTCCTGAAATACTGGTAAAAAGGTTTTCTGCCCCTCTGAATACATTTCGGGTAGTTAGATCTACAGACGGTGACACTCCAAGATTTAATATCTGAGAATAATTAACATCAGTACCCACTTTAAGCTCATACTTTGGAAGCGGTTTCAATACATATAAAACATCTACAATACTGTCATTGGGAGAAGATATTCCCCCTTGTCTTAGAGAGTCTCTTGCCTTTACAATACTAAAATTGTTCATAGACATAAGATTCCTTTTGGTAACATCCAGTTTCTTTTGGTCAAAAACCTGTTTACTGTCAGCAATAATTGTCCTCCATAAAGATGATGTCTTATAATTATTGTTCATCTTATGGAATCTTATTCTTCTTAAACTATCCTTAACCGTGTTTTTAGGATAATCACCAGGTTCATCTACAATGGCAACATCTATATTTCCAAAAGTAGCCACCTTATAAGGAGTATCCAAAGAATCTTTATGGATTTCCAGAGTAAGAGGAACCTGCTTTTTACTTTTCAAAGAGTCGGCCACAAAATAAACCTCATCATTGGATGCATTAAATTTATAATATCCAAATTCCCTCATCAGATCGGTAATTCTCGTTACCTCTCTTTCAAGGATTGTCTGATCGAGAATTTGACCGGATCTTATGAAGCTTCTATTAAGGTTGTGGGCATAATATCCTTTAATTCCCGGATCTGGAATATTGTAATAATAATCTTTAATGCGGGTAGGTTCATTATGCTTTACAAAATAGTTTACGACTGCTTTTTTAGATGCAGAATCCAGATCATGTCTGTATTTTACCTCTGCATCCCAAAATCCTCTGTACGTTAATCTTTTTTTGATGGACTCTGCGCTTTTTTCACTTCTGGTTTGATCCAGTATGGAAGGAGGAGATCCCCAACTATGTAAGAGACGGTCAAAGAAAAGGTTTTTTCCGACACTATTTTTCATGTTATATTTGATGAATAGGGAATCCCTGAGTTTCTGATTTCTCATTTCACCAGGGTAGGTCATGTATTCATTAAGGATTGTGTCGTATTTGGGATTGGCCATATTGTAAAACATGAGGCCTAATGGCATAAAAAGAACCTGCTTTTTATTGGGCTTTTGCTGAACGTAATCTTTCAGTTCCTCATCGAAGAATTCTTTCTTATCTTCGAACTCAAATTTGTTCTGAGTAAGGAGATATTCACCGTCCGGAACTTTTTTTGTCGTACTACAAGCATAAAGGAGACCAACAAATGTTGCAAATGAGATAATTTTATAATATTTTTGAGGAGAATTCTTATAATGCTTACAGCTCATACAATAAAAGTTTTACAATCTTTAGATAAAAAGAAGTTCAGACAAAAATACAATTTGTTTTTGGTTGAAGGTAATAAAATCATTTGTGAACTTTTTAATTCTAACTTTAAAGTTAAAGAAATATTATCAACCGATCCACAAAAATTGGACCGTACTGATATCCCTGTGACTCATATCTCTGAAAATGAGTTAAAAAAAATCAGTTTTCTGAAAACCCCAAAAGATTCTGTTGCCGTGTGTTATCTGGCCGAGGAAGAAACGTGGGAAGATAAGAATATACAGCTGGTTTTGGATGGTATTCAGGATCCGGGAAATTTAGGGACCATTATTCGATTAGCAGATTGGTTCGGAATAGAACAAATTATTTGCAGTGAAGATACGGTGGATTTTTACAATCCAAAGGTGATTCAGGCAACCATGGGATCATTCACCAGGGTAAATGTGGTGTATACAGACCTTGTTGAATATCTTTCTAAAACGGAAAATGTAAATATCGGAACGGATATGGATGGGGAAAACCTCTATACCTTTGATAAACCCGAAAAAATTAATCTGATCTTAGGAAACGAAGGAAATGGAATGAGGCCCGAAACGGAAAAACTTCTGCAAAAATGCATTACCATTCCAAGGTTTGGAAAATCCCAGTCTACAGAAAGCCTGAATGTATCAATGGCAGCCGGGATTATTTTAGGACAGTTATTTTCAAAATAAAATTAGATATTAGAAGCTAGAAGTCAGATGGCATCAATAGATTCATACTAACCTCTAGCTTCTAACTTCTATATAAGCTGTTCCATACTGGAAACACTTTTGTTTTTCTGGTATTCTTCCAGTTTTTTTCTCACAAATTTCAGGGCAATAGGAGCAAGATATATCAAAGCTGCACCTACCAGTTTATTCTTCCAGTTTGAGCTTTTCATATTCTTTTTGGCATAGTTACCTACAATGGCTGTAACGCCTAGTTTAACAATGCTATCCGCAATATTTCCCTTGAATGCAGAATTGGCAAGCCCTACAGCAGTATTCTTACTAATCAACAGATCTTTTACTTCCGAGGTAAGCTGCTTGGCAATGACATCTTTTCTTAAGACCACTTTTTCATCTCCATCCTCATCCACTTTTTCCTGAAGATACTGATCACTCAGTCCATTGGTAAATGCACTGAGGCTTTCTTTTGTATTCTTAAAGGTAAGAAGGTTTTCTAAATCATTGATCTCTCCCTGAAGCAGTTTTTTCTTTCTTCTTAGTTCTTCTATGCTTTCGTATTTTCTGCTCATAGTTTAATGATTTAAAAATTTAATAACCTGGTCTGCAACAGTATTGACAATCTTATTTTTGAATGAAATTACAAAGGCCATTACAACAGCATAGAATGCTGCAACAATTAAGAACCCGTAAGAATAATTATCCAATGCTTTTCCGATAAGAAATGCAATTCCAAAGTTGAAAAGGATAATAAAAAAAGCAAAAGCAACAAGCAGTACTACAAAGTAGGTAATGAGCCCGGCAGAAAGAGAAGACTTTTCAGTAGCTTCAATTTTCAGAAGATCTATTCTCTTCGAGGCATATTCTTTAATAGTTTCTATCATTGTTTTTTTTTAAAGTTACAAAAAAAGGAACTTTCGCACAAAAGTTCCTTTCTGTAATTTACTTAAAAAAGATAAATTACTTATTTTTTAAGATCATTTAATTCTGCCTCTACATCTTTTACTACATCTGCAGTTTTAGAAACAATCTGATCTTTGTATTTGTCATACCCGTCTTTCATAGTATGTGCTACGTTGTTTGCTGTTTCCTTGAAAGTAGAAGAGATATTACCATATTGGTCTTTCACTTTTTCAGAAACTTCTCCGTATTTATCTTTAGCCTGATCTTTTAAATCATTAGCTTTATTTTTGATTTTTTTTCTGGTTTCTTTTCCTTCTTCAGGAGCATATAGCATTCCTAAGATTACACCTGCTGCAGCACCTGCAAGAAGTCCCGCTAATATACCTGCTGTATTTTTTCCGTTTTTAGACATTATAAGTTTTTTAATAGTTAATAATAGATTAGTTTTTACAGTGATAAAACTTGCAATTTGTATACCAAAGGAGGTTTTATTCCTATTAAAAATTGTTAAATCTTTTCAATGTAAGAAAGGATAAGTTCAATGGTTTCTTCTTTAGTCAACTCAGAATTGTCAATAATAATAGCGTCGTCAGCCTGCTTCAATGGGGCTATTTCACGCTCACTGTCAATTTTGTCCCTTTCGATAAGATTCTGCTTTACCTGTTCTTTATCAGCTTCAATTCCAAGTCCTCTTAATTCAAGAAATCTTCTGTTGGTTCTTTCATCAATGCTGGCAGTAAGGAAGAACTTATAGTCCGCATTTGGCAGAACTACTGTCCCTATGTCACGTCCATCCATAATTACTCCGCCTTTTTCTGCCAACGAACGCTGGGATTGCAGCAGAAAATCTCTTACTTCCTTTTGTTTGGCAACAAGGCTTACGTTATCAGAAACTTCATTGGAACGAATTTCCTTGGAGATGTCCGTATTATTAAGATAAAGGATTAATGTTCCGTCGTTATTCTTAAATTCAAGTTGAATCTGGTCTAAAGAAGAGAATAGGATATTGAGATCAATTTGGCCATCATCATTCAAACAGTGCTGTAGAGCAAACCAGGTAACCCCTCTGTAAAGTGCTCCTGTATCCATATGAATAAGTCCTAGCTTATCAGCAATGATCTTGGAGATAGAACTTTTTCCGGTAGACGAGTACCCATCGATAGCTATTACAGGTTTTTTCATACTGCAAATTTCAAGATTTTTTTTAGAAAATCAAGAAATAAAAAGAAATTTTAAGAGGTATTTAAGATTTTCCTTACTCTCCTCTGTGGCTGGAAAGATCCATGGAAACTCCTATCTGATTGACATTCGAAGAGTTGTGGTATCTTACATGTGCATAATCTATACGGAACCTTGAAACTTTAATTCCAAATCCTGCAGAAAGTCCTGAAAAGTTTCTTTGATCTGCCACGGCAAGTTCATTTCCTCTTTTTACATTATATCCCAATCTGATATTGAAGTTTTTTTCCGGAAATAATTCAGCTCCTAAAGAGAAGTGATCAGCAATTTTTCTACCGGAATTGACTTTTTGACCCTCTACATTATATTCTGAGGAAATATCAAATTTCTGAAGATCGTGTGCAGTAATAGTAATAGCAAGAGGGAAATTCTTGAGTATCCTGGTATATCCCAGATCAATTCTAAATGGTAGATTCTCGCGTACTCCATTGAATGATTTCAATTGAAAACCAAAGTTTCTTAAAACAAGGGAAAGAACTTCCTTGTTTTTTTTGTTATGATAGGTAACTCCCGCAGTTCCTGAAATGGCGGAAGAAGTATAATTATCAATTTTTGAAGTCACAAAGTTTAATCCTCCACCAATGGTCCAGTCTTCTTCAAACTGATAGGCATAGCCTGCTCCAATGGCAACATCCGAAGCTTTATATTCTCCATCCTGAAAACCACTTTCATCTGTCCTCGGAATACTTCCATAGCTCATGTAACGAGCATTGATGGTGGCCATATGACCATTTTCAAAGTCCTTGGCATAGGCAATTGTTCCGTATTTTGAATCGGCCAAATAGGCTGTAGCATTTACAGAAAGCTGCTTATCAGAATCTTTATTTAACAGGGCTGGGTTTGCAATAGCAAAGGAAACATCATAATCTCTTATCGAAATTGCATCTCCACCCAGAGCAGCCTGTCTTGCAGATACAGGTACATTTAAGAACGGATAAACATTTGTTCCTGTTTGCGCATAAGAAACAATTCCTGATAGAAATAATGAAAAAATGATAATTTTCTTCAACTCAATTTATAATTAATGCAAAAATAATCCTTTTTCGTACTTTTCAAAATATTTCTGACATTATTTCTAATTAAATATTTTTCTTTTATCAATATCTTTAATGATTATATTTGCAAAATCAAATTTTTGGGAAACCAAGCCTAATAAAAGCTTATTAAAAATAAAAGATGAAATATAAAAGAATCCTTCTAAAACTGAGTGGTGAGGCCTTAATGGGGAACAGACAATACGGTATCGATAACGAGAGACTGCAGGAATATGCTGCTGAGATCAAAAAAGTTGTTGAAAAAGGCTGTGAAGTAGCGATCGTCATTGGAGGAGGAAATATTTTCCGTGGTGTTGCAGGAGCTGCAAAAGGAATGGATAGAGTGCAGGGTGACTACATGGGAATGTTAGCTACTGTAATTAATGGTATGGCACTTCAGGGTGCATTGGAGGATGCAGGAATCAAAACAAGACTTCAGTCTGCTATTGAAATGGATAAGGTAGCTGAACCTTTCATCAAAAGAAGAGCAGTAAGACACCTTGAAAAAGGAAGAGTAGTAATCTTCGGTGCAGGAACCGGAAATCCTTATTTTACAACTGATACCGCTGCAACATTAAGAGCCATTGAAATTGGAGCAGATGTAATCCTTAAAGGAACAAGAGTAGACGGAATCTACGACAGTGATCCTGAAAAGAATGCTGATGCAGTAAAATACAATTCATTATCATTTGATGAAGTATTTGAGAAAAACCTTAAGGTAATGGATATGACCGCATTTACTTTAAGCCATGAAAACAAATTACCTATCATCGTATTTGATATGAACAAGGATGGGAATTTAGAGAAAATTGTAGATGGAGAAAATGTAGGTACTTTGGTTGATTTATAATCAACTTTAGTAGGAAAAATATAATAAACACCTGTCACGGTTATCGTGGCAGGTGTTTTTGCTTTTATATCGGTTTTAATAATTATTTATCTGCCTCAACATTTTGTGTGGCACTTTCTTTTTCAACTAAAACGTAATGGGAAGAAATCCAGCCAATGATCTGACTTATTATTTTCATGATCATTTCAAGTTGGCTGACTTTAATTACTCCAGGTACAAGTTTCACCGGAGTTTGTTGCGGTAATGGCTGTGGTAAAATAAGACCGGTTACCTGAGGATCAGATCCTACTGCGGGAATACCGGTATACATACCTACGTGTTGTACTGCTAACTGAAGCATATAGTCATGCAAAGTCTCAGGAGGTGTTTTGATACTAATAGAGGGTCCGTCTGAGTTTAGGAGTTGACCTGGAAGTGATTTGTTTTGTATTCTTGTATAGCTAGCTCCTGATTTTGAAGAATCATCAATAGCCATTTTTTGTAAAGCTTTTAATATGGATGCCGTCATATTTGTAGTGGCCGGGCCATATATATTTGCGATTTCTCCCAGTTCTGATACTGGCCAGGCATGAGGGACTACATCCAGATCATTCCAGTGCATCGTGTTCCAGCTTTGATAATTGCCTGTTTGCGGCTTCCATCCCGGAGGCAATGGTGGAAAAGCATTGTTAAATACGTTAGCAAATGCTGTTTCGCCCGGAGTAGGGCCTGCAGTAGGATATACCAGAGTGATACCAAAACTATCCAGATCTTTATTTTCTTTTAGATAAAGGGCCAGGGTAGGAGATAGTGCTCCTGCAAGACTGTGTCCGCAAAATACAATAGTTGTACTTGGGTCTGGGTGTAAACTGGCTAGAAACTGTTGTAACGTAGTATTGGGTGAAGCTGCATGATTCGGGCTTATGAGTCCCAGAAGTATACTGAGACCTGTAGCTGTACCTTTTGAAATATAAGGATCAGTCCCATTATAAGGTGACGGAGTGAAATTAGAAGGATCATACGTTGTCCAGTTCACTACCTCTGACACAGAAAAATCTTCTGTTTCCCAATCATAAAGTGAAGAAGGATTGGTAGCAGCAATAGCTACAACGTAGGTTGGTAGTACAGGTCCTCCCGGAAATGCAGCAGTATTACATTGTGCCACATATAATGCATTGTCGGCTACTCCGGTTGGCTTACCTTTTTCATCAGTCTCTTCAATCAGAGCAGGTCCCCAGACAAGATCCCAATCGCCTAGCAATGGGGTAATTGACGGGTCGGCTGTTGAAGGATTTTTTTGTCCCATGATCTTAACTGGCGGAACATTGTTGAAATAAAAAGATAAATCGTACTGAAGTTGTAGCTGCAATTGAAGACCGGTACCATTGTAACCCCCGGCGCGGTTTGCAAGAGTTGCCATACCAAAAACTTGTTGATAGACATCTAAAGATGGATTTGTCATAATGTGATTGGTTTAAAATTAGTTTAAAGATGAGTATTAGTTTTTTTTCATGGAATGGTCTTTCACAAGGCTTTCCGTTTTCATCATGACAAGTCATCTTAATTTATGATCAAATTTAGAATCAGTCATGTTGTAGATATATAGCTTCGTTCATTAGAACAGGGTAAAATAAGTTATTTAAAATGATATGGGAGTAAGTAGAAATAACCAAAATATTGTATAGGTGTTTGTACCTGAATCTCTTCACTTTAAGATAAATAGGGGCATTAAAGACGGCTTCCTTTTTTTCAAAGCAGAGACAAGTACACAAAATCCATCTATGGAAATACCTATTATTCGAAAACAATTATTATTTTTGCAGCACTAAATAGCAAAAAATAGTTTATAAACAGTAAAAAACACTTTTATTTACGGAGGTTTTAAGTTTCAACTAGTTGGTATTCAGTACTATTAATACATGTGTAATTTATCAAACTTTAATATAATAATGGAAGAATTAGATCTTATATTAGAATCTGTAAAACAGGATATGGACGCGGCTGTAAAGCACTTGGATCATGCATTTCAAAGAATCAGAGCAGGACGTGCTTCTACATCAATGGTTCAGGATGTAATGGTGGAATATTACGGAGCACCAACTCCTATCAACCAGGTTGCCAATGTTTCTGTTCCGGATGCAATGACCATCTCTATTCAACCTTGGGACAGAACAGCTATCAATGCTATTGAAAAAGCTATCATCAATTCAAACTTAGGTTTTGCACCTTCTAATAACGGAGAGAATATTATTCTTAATGTTCCGCCTTTAACTGAGGAAAGAAGAAGAGAATTGGCAAAACAGGCTAAGGTAGAAGCTGAGAATACTAAAGTTACAGTAAGAAACGCAAGACAAGACGGTTTGAAAGAACTTAAAAAGTTAGAGGGAGTTTCTGAAGATGTTATCAAAGGAGTGGAAGAAGAAATCCAAACTTATACAGACAAATACGTAAAACTTTGCGAAGAGCATCTTAAGACAAAAGAGGCTGAGATTATGAAAGTATAATTTTCAGTTTTTAAAAAATATAAAATAGGCTTCCAATTTGGAGGCCTATTTTTTTGTGCTTAATCAGTTTAAACATGTTTTTTACAGCTTTTTTGTTGAGTTATTTTAATTTTTTATCGAAATAAAGGACTTGCATAATAATATATTAATAAGTATCTGCGTTAATTCATTATATTTATAAAATTATTCCTGAAACATTACTAAAACGGGAAGTTAAACATTAAAATAATGACTAAAATTATTGGGGTAGGAAACTACATTCCATCAAAGACTATAACCAATCTCTTTTTTGATCAGCATGTTTTTCTGAATGAGAATGGTATTTTATTAAAAGAAGATAATGCGTCCATTACAGAGAAATTAAAAAAAATCACAGGGATTGAAGAGAGAAGATATGCTGATAATACACAGGTAACTTCGGATTTAGGTGTTATTGCTGCTCAGGCTGCGATAAAAAATGCAGGCATAGATCCTGAAACATTAGACTATATTATATTTGCCCATAATTTTGGAGATGTCCGTTTCGGAACCATTCAGTCAGATATGGTTCCCAGTCTTGCCGCAAGAGTAAAACATACATTAGGAATTAAAAATAACTTTTGTGTGGCTTATGACGTTTTGTTCGGATGTCCGGGATGGATTGAGGGAGTTATACAAGCCAATGCATTCATCAAAGCGGGTATTGCAAAACGTTGTCTGGTCATTGGAGGTGAAACCCTTTCCCGTGTTGTAGATATTCATGATAGAGATAGTATGATTTATGCAGATGGTGCAGGAGCTGTTATTTTGGAAGTTGGGAACGATGATGGAGCGGGGATAAAGTCTCATTTATCTGCTTCATATACTTTTAAGGAAAAGGATTATCTGTACTTTGGGAAAACCTATAATACTGATGGATGTCCGGATACAAAGTTCATTAAAATGGATGGAAGAAAGATCTACGAGTTTGCTCTTCTTAACGTTCCTGATGCCATGAAAAAATGTTTAGACAATAGTGGATATTCCATTAATCAGTTAAGTAAAATTATTATTCATCAGGCCAATGAAAAAATGGATGAAGCTATTGTTAACAGGTTTTATCAATTGTATGACACACCGGTTCCTGAGAATATTATGCCTATGGTGATTAGTAAGCTGGGGAACAGTAGTGTGGCGACCATTCCTTCTTTATTGACAATGATTTTAAATGGCGAACTGGAAAAGCATAACATCCAGAAAGGTGATGTGGTTTTATTTGCTTCTGTAGGGGCGGGAATGAATATCAATTCTTTTGTCTATCAATTTTAAGTTTTAAAAAGAAACAGGATTCTAGGATCCGCATAAAAATAAAAAGAGAGGCTTCAAATTTGAAGCCTCTCTTTTATATGTTAAAATTTACTTACAGTTATCATTATAGTCTGTAATGACTTCTTCTACAATTTCAGGAACATTAGACATTACATCATCAATCTGGCTTTTAATTAATTTTCCAAGGCCTGACCTTTTCTTTTCATCATTCTTCATGGAAGCGTATGAACCTCCGGTTAGTTTTCCTTTTACATAGCTGCAGTCTGCTGTGATGATTTTAGCTTTGGCAAAGGTAAGCTCTTCAATTTTACCCCCTTTTTTACTATAGATATAAGATGGATTCTGTCTCATTCTTTTAGTTTCTTCATCGGCTGCAGCCATTTGACTGGTTCCTGCCGAGAATGTGGTAGGATATCCGTATAACTTATATACTTTGATCTTTCCTTCTTTTACAATTTCAGCAAATTGTGTATTTTTTGTAAGGTTATTGAATGCCTTAATATTACCACTCAGGCCACCCGTTGCTGTATTGAAACCCTCTTTGGTATTCGTATACTTAATGGTTTCGAAATGCCTTTCGTTATTGTTGTTATCAATGGCTACATACTCCTTAATATCATCTGTGTCAAGATTCTTGAACTTTTGTTTCTTTTTAGATTTGTCAATGTCTGTAACGGCAACAAATTTAACTTTCTTTTGATTATTCCAGGGATATAAATCATCTCCATTCATTCTTACAATCCCCTCAATCTTTTTACCGCTTTTATCGATGATATAACCGTATTTTTCATCTCCTCTTAATTCATAATCGGTATTGTTGTCTTCTTGTGCATATGCAGTAAAGCAAACCAATGTAAACAGGCCTAGTGCCAGTACTTTTTTCATGTAGTTATTGTTTTATTTTTTTGTAAATATAATCTTTTATGTTTTGAAGAAGAATAACTGATTTAAGTTTGTTTAAAAATGAAGAGGGGTTGAGTAAATTGTTTTAGAAATAAAAAAGACCCGGAAAAATCCAGGTCTATATTTTTTAATAATAGAAAATTATTGATATCTCTTATGTTCTTTACTTTTTGAGAATCTCTTTGTAATGGGCTTAAATAATACCTTGTATTTTTCTGCATCAAACAATTGTGAATCTGTAAGGGCTTTGTAAGTCATCCAGATTCCAAACGGAAGAAGGATGAAGTTAGGAAGCCATGCTGCCAGATATGGATTCATTTTTCCGCTCCATGACATGTTTTCCACCCCAACATTCATTACATAAAAGATGATGAAAATAACAATCGCAATAATTACCGGTAGTCCCATACCTCCTTTTCTAATGATGGAACCTAAACTTGATCCAATCAGGAAAAATATAATACAGGTTACAGAATAAGATACCATTCTTTGTTGGTAGATAACTACCTTACTAAAGTATTTTACATTAGAACTGAATTCATTCTTTTTGGATTCCAATGTAGATTTAAGATTGTCGAGTCTGTTATAGGAATTATAAATAATGTCCAGTTTCTTGTCTCCTTTTACGGTATCTAACTTTATTTGAGCCTTTGGAGCTACCTTATGTTTGTTGCCCTTATCCATATAAGTAATCGTAGAATTGGTTTGATTTAGAACATCATTTCCAATGTTTTTAAAGAATAACTCATTCTCCTTTTTACTTTTTCCTATAGTCTGGTTCAGTTGATTGTAGGTTTCGAAACGGTAATCATCAGTAATCTGTTCCTTTTCAATAGCCTTGTTGATGATCTCGCTGATGTCGAAATGGGAAACCAATGTGTCAAATTTAATGGCCTGATCCGGTTGCTTTCTTCTTACATTATCTCCTTTTCCTTCAAAGCTGTCTTCAAATACATATCCATTATGAAGAACAAGCTTTAAAAAGTTCTTATTGGCAGCCGGAACAAATTTCCCTTTTTCTGCAACAACAGACTGTTGATTCTCGTAGGTGTTAGCCTTTTTATGAACAAATACCCCCTCAATATTTTCACCGTTTTCCCCATATATTTTATCAAACTTTACCATATATCCGGGAATTTGATCAATAAACTGCCCCGGAGTAAAATTGATTGCCGGCTTGGTTTGGGCAATGTTGAATAACATATTCTTTGCCTTTTTCTGGAAATCCGGAATAATGCTGTTTGAAAAGAAAAACAACATGATGGCAAGTAGGGTAGCGATTCCAAACAAGGGAGTCATTACTCGGGTCAACGGAATACCGGCAGCCTTCATGGCGGCAAGCTCATAGCGTTCTCCGAATTCCCCAAATGACATGATACTTGCCAAAAGAATGGTCAGCGGGAGAACCATACTGATAACGTTTACCCCAAGGTAAAAAAGAAGTTTCAGGATCTGCCAGTAGCTCAATCCTTTCCCCATAAACTGCCCCAACTGAACCCAGATAATGTTTACAATAAAAATGAAAAACAATACGCTGAATATAAAGAAAAACGGTCCAAAGAAGGTTTTTATGATATATCTGTCTAGTATTTTTAACATGCGCCAAAATTAATCAAAAAGCCGCAAACTTGCGGCTTTTATATTTTGTTATTTTTTACTTAAAAAGCAGATTTGCTAATTAATTTACTTCTAAGTTTTTTAAAGTTCTGTAATAACGTAGTTTTTAAACTTATTCTTGTCAAAAACAAACATATTAGGATCCAAAGTTTGGTTTTCCTTGTATTCTTTAATGGCAATTACTGCAACATCCTTGTTGTTTCCGTGTTGTTCTAATTTTACCATTTGTTTTTTCGCTGAATCTACAAAAATATAAACATATTGTATTCCGTTTGCCTTTACAGGAGTCAGCTTAATAAAGTCTGCATTCACACCGTTTACTGTTTTCTTACCCTTATAGGTTACGTTGTAATCGTTTCTATAAGTGGTAAGATAGTTGATAGGAGAGAACATGGTACTGCTTCCGTTAGGTTTTGCAATCGTTACCTCCATATCATCAGCGTTGATGTTGTAGATTTTATTTCCGTCGAAGATCTGTTCTGTATCCATAATCTTCAGTTTGTACTTATCTCCGGCAGCATAATAAATGCCGGGTTCAGTCTTTGTCACTTGTCCGTTTAGACCGCTTCCAAAAGAAAATTTGAAGTAAGAATTCTTTTTAGAATTATAGTTGGCTGTAATATCATCCAATATCTTTTTAGCTTTTGCATCTATTTTCTGAGCATTCGCCATACCTACTGCACCTACAACAAAACTTCCTAATATAACTTTTGAAATAATATTTTTCATTTTCTTAATTTAATAATCGTTAGATTTTTTTTAACTCTTAAGGTTAAAAACTATTCGTTTTTCGCTTTAACTACGCAGATCTTCCAAAAACTGTTCCAAAGAATGAAGATCACTGATGATAACTTCTCTTGCTTTGGCTCCATTAAATCCGCCTACGATACCACTGGCTTCTAACTGATCCATGATTCTTCCTGCTCTGTTGTAGCCTAACTTAAGCTGTCTCTGAAGCATTGAAGTGGAACCTTGTTGTGTAGAAACAATGATTCTTGCAGCATCTTCAAATAATGCATCCTTTTCATTGGGATCGAATGCTCCTACCGTACTTGAAGAATCTTCAGAAACGTATTCAGGAAGAAGGAATGCAGACGCATATCCTTTTTGTTCACCAATGAATTCTGCAAGTCTTTCTACTTCCGGGGTATCTACAAAGGCACACTGAAGTCTAAGAATTTCATTACCATTGAAATAAAGCATATCTCCTTTACCAATCAGCTGATCTGCACCCGGAGAGTCAAGAATCGTTCTTGAATCCACACTGGAGATTACTCTAAAAGCAGCTCTTGCAGGGAAGTTGGCTTTAATCATACCTGTGATTACATTTACAGATGGTCTCTGGGTAGCAACAATCAGGTGGATTCCTACGGCTCTTGCAAGCTGTGCTAATCTGGCAATAGGTAATTCAACCTCTTTACCTGCTGTCATGATCAAATCTGCGAACTCATCTACTACCAAAACTATATAAGGTAAGAAACGGTGTCCGTTTTCAGGATTTAGCTTTCTTTCGGTAAACTTTTTATTGTATTCCTTTAAGTTTTTACAGAACGCATTTTTAAGAAGATCATATCTGGTGTCCATTTCGATACATAAAGAATTCAAGGTATTGATTACTTTATTGGTATCTGTAATAATTGCTTCCTCTGCATCTGGTAACTTTGCTAAATAATGTCTTTCTATCTTTGAATATAAAGAAAGTTCCACTTTTTTAGGATCTACCATCACGAATTTCAATTCGCTTGGGTGTTTCTTGTAGAGTAGGGAAGTCAGGATGGCATTAATCCCTACAGATTTACCTTGTCCTGTTGCTCCTGCCATCAATAAGTGAGGCATTTTTGAAAGGTCGGCCATGAAGATTTCGTTGGAAATTGTTTTTCCGAAAACCACAGGAAGATCCATATCCGTATTCTGGAATTTTTGAGAAGCAATCACAGAACGCATGGAAACCATGGTAGGATTTTTTCTTGGCACTTCAATTCCGATTGTTCCTTTTCCTGGCATTGGGGCAATAATTCTGATCCCTAGCGCGGAAAGGTTCAATGCAATGTCATCCTGAAGCTTTTTAATAGCAGCCACTCTGATTCCTGCTTCCGGTACAATTTCATATAGCGTAACGGTTGGCCCAATCGTTGCCTTGATTTCTGAAATTCCTACGTTGAAATTCTTTAAAAGTCCGACGATTTTATTTTTGTTTTCTTCTAGTTCTTCCTGATTGATGGAAATTTCTTCACTACCATAGTCTTTCAACAGATCAACAGGCGGCATATGGAAATTAGCCAAATCTAATTTGTGATCATATAAACCATGTTTTTCTACCAATTCCTGGGATTTCCGGTCAGAATCATCCAGGATATCAACTACTTGTGCTACTTCCACATTGAACTTAATGTTTTCCTGCGCTTGTGTTGCTGGAGCTACAGGAGCCGGTGTAGATGGTCTGATATCAAACGCTTCCTCCGGAGTGGAAACAGGAACAGCTGGTTTAGTTGAAAGATTCAAGCTTACAGGTTGAGACACCTCTTTCGGCTCATCATTAAAGGAAGTATGATTAGGAGTAGTAATGGTTTCTATATTTGTAGAAACGGAAGCTTCAGAGAAACTTTTTGGAACATTTACAGGTTCCTGTTCTTTAGCTTTATTGATAGAATTATTGGAAACAGGATTTGGCATGTCACTTACCGTAACATTGGATGCTGTTATTTCCCCGGCGCCAGTCTCGTCTGTTTCTTCTTTTAATTCTTCATCAGCCTCAAAGTCTTCATCAGAATCCGGCATCATAGATTTTACCTTACCAATAGTATTTTCATTGATCTTATCTAGTTTTGCTTTAATAGAGCTTGGACGAAGATTGAATTCTAGGATGAAATATAAAAGTATGCTTGCTGCCAATACAGTCCATAAACCTACAGTACCAATAATGGAATTAAGGTAATCCATGATCTGAAATCCATAGACACCACCCAAAACGCCTTGTCCTTTTGTAAGTGCTCCCATAAAAATAGGAAGCCAACAGATAAAAAATAGGGAGTGACCAATCGTCTTCCACGGTTTGAAAGTTTTCTTTTTAAGGATTAGGGTCCCGACAACCAGAAATAGGAATGCAATAATAAATGAAGCAATCCCAATACTTTCAAAAATGAAAATATTCCCCAGCCAGTCTCCTGCTTTACCAAATATATTTGAAGATTTTATACTCTTGTCGAGCATGGTTCCTGCCTGGCTTTGGTCTGCTTTCCAGTTCATTAAATAGGAGATGAATGATAAGGCGAGAACAGCGGAAAATAGTATAAAGGTAAGCCCGAAAAAAATACGTGGCTTAGATAAAATCCTGCCTTTTTCAGGCAATTCAGTCGGTTTTTTTTGTGTCTTTTTATCCATAATATCAATGTGGCAAATTTAACGTTTTTTCAATACCAAAAAGAATCTTTTTTTCTCCAAAAAACATTTTGTAATGCCCGCTTTTTACTACGATTATTTAAAATTGATTAAAAAATATTTTCTATTATAATATTGGCTGAAATAAAAATAAGGTTATTTTTTTTGTTTATCCAAATACATACCTGTTAAATTATATTAATTGATTTTATTTTTACTGTATAATTCTTCAAAAAACAAACTGTGTTTTAATTTAAATGAATGAAAATGAAAAAAAATCAATAATTAAAAAATAAAAGTTAATATTATAAAATAGAGATCTGTTTTCCATTGATGATTTAGTAAGTTTTTAATTTTAAATATGTATAATATTAACGTTTTCAATTAGATGATCGCTATCTTATTGAATAAATATGTCATATATTTGTATATCTATATTTAGTGAATATAGATTTTATTGTACTGTTTTATTATATAAATAATAAAAGTAGTTTGTAAATTTTACTTTTGAATTAATTTCCATATTCCCTCTTTCCTAATGAGTTGACATTTCTTAATTGGATTCGCCAACTTTAAAAATAGACAAGAACATTTAAAAATACATCAATGAGAAAGCAACTATTCTTTGTATTCTTGTTGGGTAACTGTACTCTGTGGGCACAATCTCCAGGTGGTGTTTCCAATAATTTGCAGATATGGGCGAAAGCAGATGCAGGTACAGGCACAACAACAGACAATACACAAGTCTCCATATGGGGGAACCAAAAAACGGGCGGGGTAAATGGAATTGCCAATCAGGGAATACCAGGGTATTATGCAGATCCCGGGACAGGGGCAATACCTGTGTATCGATCAGCAACGACTATTCCTAGTTTTAACTTTAATCCAGCTATAGAAATAGTAAGTACAAACGGCTATAGATCAGGATACAAATTTCCTTCAGGATTTCCTGATAATATCACAAAGTCACTTACTTCATACACTCATCTTACCAGAACGGCATCTGCTACCTACAGAACTGTATTTGTAATGAATGGTACGGCTCAAAGTTCCAATACTACGAATATTGCAGGGGTCTGGCAGTCGCCATTTTTTGGAACAAGAACCAATCGTCCTGAATTTTATAATGAAAAAGAATCTGGGGATGTATTCTTTGGGACAGATGTTATCAATACGGTAGGAAGTAATATTCCCAGTATTCAATCTTATTATAATGATTTAACAGGCAGTGACGTAAAATATTTCTTTGATAATAATGGACGTGCCTATGGAGGTCCATCAAATAATGTCTCATCAACAGCAAACTATCCAGGGATGGTTCTTTTAATGGATAATGACGGAGGTTCCGGATCCACTTCATTGGCAGGAGATAGAATAGGAGAGTTTATTTTATATTCAGAAACACAGACAGCTGAAGAAAGACAAAGGGTGAATTCCTATCTGGCTATCAAGTACGGGATTACTTTACAACAGCCTCAAAATTATCTGAGTTCTGATCAGACAGTCACATGGAATTCTAGTCTGAATGCCACTTTTAACAATAACATTTTTGGTATTGCAAAAGATGATATGTCAGTTTTGAACCAAGTGGTGAGTAATAGTATCAATGAAGAAAATAATATTATGCTTACGCTGGCTACTACAGGTAATTTTGTCTTACCTAATGCTGATTCAGGAAGGATTTCTTTTTTTCAGGATAAAACTTTCTTGGTGCTAGGGGATAATAATGTTCAGGCACTTCCTTTGGTTACTTTTGGAACAACTTCCGGAAAGATTATCCAAAGAACCTGGTTGGCTCAAAAGACTAATGATACAGGTTCGGTTTGGCTGCAGGCTGATCTTTCAAGATATACAGAAATCTTGCCTACAGACAAGATATTAATGATGACAGCAGACGATGCCGGATTTACACAGAATGTACAGATGATCTCTGCTACAAGCTTTGTTAATGGCAAGGCTGTGTTTAATTATTCATTTCCGGCTAATAAATATTTTACATTTGGGACTAATCTTCAAAGCCATTGTACCAAAGATCCTGCAACAGGAACTCCGGATGGCATCACAACAGTAGGGATTACCGGACATAGTCAGGTGCAGAATGGCTGGCCTGGAAATATTCCCAACGGATTTTTGGCCCTTGAATCTAATAATAAAGGACTGGTAATTACGAGGACTACTTCAGCAAACATTGCCTTACCTGTTGAAGGAATGTTGATTTATGACACTACGGATAAATGCTTTAAGCTTTATAACGGAACGACTTGGAATTGTATCGTCAGATCTTGTAATGATTAAAATTTTAACAATGAAAAAAGTATTCACAATAATAATAACGCTTTATGCAGTTGTGATTTCTGCGCAAATTGCTATTGAGAAAAGTCAGGTTGATGGAGATGGTCTTTTAGATTTTCCGGCCAATACTACAAAAGGTATTTTGCTGCCTATTGTAGAAACACTTCCATCTGATGCTTCCTCAGGAACACTTCTCATGGATAAAAATGATAAAACATTAAAAATGAATGTAGAATCTGCATGGGTGCCTTTAAGTGATGAGGGTTCTGTAACAGGAGCTGTATTCAATGCCAATGGAGAAATTCCAGGGCAAAATAGGGTTATCATGGGAGCTGATACAACAAGCGCTCCCGGAGTATTGGTGCTGGAGTCTTCAGACAAAGCGCTGATTCTTCCGAAAATTGCAGCCCCTCATACAAGTGTTAAAAATCCATATCCTGGTATGATTTGCTATGATACGGTAAGTAAGAGCATGGCTGTATTTGATGGATTAAAATGGAGCTATTGGAAATAATACATGAGTCAACGATAATAATAAGAGCCGGAATATTTTATTTCGGTTTTTATTTTGCCCCTTGATGAGCTTTTTTGAACTAGTTCAAGTGTAAAGAGCAATTGTCTTAATAATTTTGCCCCATAAAATTGAGTCAATGAAAAATTTATTAAAAAGCATTTTGACTGTATGTCTGGCTTTACTATCACTGGTACAAATTAACGCACAACAAAAAAGAAAAATGGAAAACACAGCATTATTAATTATCGATGTACAAAACGATTATTTTCCGGGAGGAAAAATGATATTGAATGGGGCAGAGCAAGCCGGTAAAAACACGAAGGGAATTTTGGAATACTTTAGAAAAAATAATCTTCCTGTTATTCACATTAAACATATTTCCACAAACGAAGGAGCTGCTTTCTTTTTACCTGAAACGACAGGGGTGGAGATCCATTCTTTGGTTTCTCCTTTGGCAAATGAAAAAGTGATTGTGAAACATTTTCCTAATAGTTTTCGTGAGACCAACCTATTGGAATATCTTCAGTCTAAAAATATTAAAAACCTTGTGATAACTGGAATGATGACAGATGTATGTGTAGAGGCAACGACTAGAGCTTCCTTTGATTTTGGTTTCCAGAATACAATTATCGGAGATGCTACGGCAACAAGAGACAGAGCATTGAATGGAATGGTTGTAAAAGCAGCAGAAGTACAAAAGTCATTTTTAGCAGGAATATCTGCCCTTGGAAATCTTTATGCCAGTATTGTCAATACACATGATTTTATAAACGGAAAATAAGCTTATTCTAAGAAAATATCAATAAGCAATAAAGGTATCAATCATAAATATTGGTATCTTTATTCTATTAAATAACCCATGTTCGATCAGCTTTATAAAAATATCAACAGATACATCGATCTTTCTGAGGAAGAGTTTGGCGAATTTACATCACGTTTTCAATATAAAAACTTTAAAAAGAAAGACGTTGTTCTGAAAGAAGGGGATTATTGTCTTTTCGAAGGCTTCGTTTTAAATGGCTGCTTTAAGGTTTACTATCTGAATGAAGAAGGATTTGAACAAACACTGTATTTTGCAATTGAAGGATGGTGGATTACTGATATTGACAGCCTGATAAATGATGTTCCGAGCATACTAAATATTGAGGCTATTCAGGATAGTGATGTATTGATGATTTCAAAAAAAGATAAAGAATATCTGTATGGTACGTTGCCACAGATAGAGAAGCTTTTCAGGATTATGAATCAACAGTCATCAGTCGCATTGCAGAGAAGAATTTTATCATTAACAGGTAAAACAGCAGATAAACGCTATCTTGAATTCTTGGAAAAATATCCTGGTCTTGAGCAAAAGCTTACCCAGCAGCAGGTAGCATCCTACCTTGGAATTACGCATGAATTTTTAAGCAAGATCAGAAAAAAGACCTCTTTGGGAAAATAATTTTTCATTTTTGACTCATCTTTTTGTTTTGGTTTTATATTTAATTACTTGTGTGTAAGTGAATTATTCTTTTTTTTATCCTTCTAGGATATAGAGGTTTTCAATCGTGGGAATAGGTATTATGAATTCATATTTTTTCGGTATTAAAGATTGAATTTTTCCCAATAACTCCAATATTATTAAGAGCGATTCAAAATAAGCCAAACAGGCTTCAAAATGACAAAAAACAGCTTTTTTTCAGCACTTTATAGTTTATCATCCTTATTTTTGCATGTCAAGTACATATAAATCATGAAGAAGCTCCAAGATATTCTTATCTCAACCAGGACAATGGCTGTATTGTTACTGGTGTACGCATTTGCGATGGCCTATGCAACGTTCTTAGAAAACGACTACGGAACTCCTACAGCAAAAGCATTAATTTATGAGGCAAAATGGTTTGAACTGATTATGGTTCTGCTTATTCTGAACTTCATTGGCAATATCGGAAGATATAGACTTTGGAAAAGGGAGAAGTGGCCGGTTTTGGTTTTTCACCTTGCCTTTATATTCATTTTTATTGGTGGTGCTATCACAAGATACATTAGTTTCGAGGGTACCATGCATATTAGAGAAGGGGAAACATCCAACGAAATTGTAACGGATAAAAACTTTCTTAAAATTCAGATCGAGGAAAAAGGAGATGTCCTTAATTACAAGGATATTCCTTATTTGATGTCTCCACTGCACAAGGATTTGAGTGCAACTTATGATTTCCACGGAAAAGAAGTAAAGATTTTTGCCAAGGAATATATTCAGAGAAAAAAAGATAGCCTAGTAGCTGAGCCAAACGGCGCTGAATATCTTCACCTTGTTTCTACGGGAAGTACAGGAAGACAAAACATCTACATCAAACCGGGAGAAACAAAATCCATCAACGGAACTTTGGTAACATTCAACAGAGCGATTGAGGGTGCTGTGGAATTCAAAAACGAGGGGGGTAAATTATTCATCAAAACTCCTGTGGATGCAAACTTTATGACGATGGCTACTCAAGCTACCGGAAGTACAGTTAAAGATGAATTCCAGCCTTTAGCATTGAGAAGTTTATATACGATCAATGAATTAAAACTTGTAGTTCCTGAAGGTCTTAAAAAAGGAAGACTAATGGCTATTGAGGGAGACCGAAAGAAAGATGCCAATGTTCCTGATATGCTTCAAATTGAGCTGCAAGGACCAAAAACAAAGCAACTGGTTGATCTTTCCGTTGAAAAAGGAAATCCAAATGCCTACAAACAAATAACAATGGATGGGTTAAACATTATGGTTGGATACGGACCAAAGGTTTACAATACACCATTTGCATTGAAACTGGATGATTTCGTTATGGAAACTTATCCAGGTAGTTCATCTCCAAGTGCCTATGAAAGTCACATTAAAATTGTTGACGGAGGAAAAGAAACTCCTTATAAAATCTATATGAACCACGTTCTAAACTATAGTGGATACCGTTTCTTCCAGTCAAGTTTTGATCCGGACAGAATGGGAACAGTACTTTCTGTAAACCATGATTTCTGGGGAACCTTGATTTCATACATTGGATATGGCCTTTTATTCTTAGGAATGTTTGTTATTTTCTTCTGGAAAGGAACTCACTTCTGGAAATTAAATAAAATGCTTGTAGATGCCAGTAAGAAGAAAGCTGCTACAGTATTATTGGTACTTTTAAGTTTAGGCTTAAATGCACAGAAAATTGAAACACATGGTACTACTGACGGAAGCAGAGAGCATGTACATGTAGAAGGTGATGGACATAGCCACGCTCCGGCTCCGAATGCTCAACCGCTTGACGGTGCTGCTCCAAAGCAGAATTCACTGGCTACTCCAATGGGGAAAATGAGATCAATTACCCCCGATGAGATCATTGCAAGAAACAGAATCAGCAAAGAACATGCTGATAAATTCGGATATCTTTTAGTTCAGAATTTTGAAGGAAGAATTGTTCCTATGAACACACAGGCTTTAGAGGTTTTAAGAAAACTTTACAAGCATGACAGCTTCAAGGGAACAGACGGGAAATCCCTGACTGCCAACCAATGGTTCCTTTCTATCAATACAGATACACCAAGCTGGACAATGGTTCCAATGATTAAAGTTGGACCAAAAGGAGGTGATGAGCTAAAGAATAAAACAAAAGCTGATGAAGATGGGTACACGTCATTAATGAATCTTTTCCCTGCAGATGCAAATGGAAACCTGACGTATATCTTAGAGCATGATTATAATACTGCTTTCCGTAAAAAACCGGCTGAGCAGACCAATTATGATAAAGAAATAATTGCTGTAAACGAAAGAGTACAGATCTTTAATGAGTTCTTTAGCGGTCAGTTTATGAGAATCGTTCCTGTAAAGAACGATGCCAACCACACATGGCACTCATGGCTTGACCAGAAATTCGAACCGGATATGGAATCTCAGCAGGTAATGGGACCTTATTTTGCAGAAGCACTTACTGCTCAGAAGTCAGGAAACTGGAGCAAGGCAGATGCAGAATTAGCTAAGCTTTCAGACTACCAGCAGAAATGGGGGAAAGCAGTGGTTCCTGCAAAGTCTAAAGTTGACCTTGAGGTTTTCATGAATAAGGCGGATATTAACTTCAAATTATTGATTTTCTATACAATCATTGGAGGTCTTCTTTTGATTATTGGATTTGTTGAATTATTCAAGCCAAGTAAAGTATTAAAGAAAGCCATTAAGGTTATTATTGCAGTTGGTTTAATAGGATATCTGTGTCACTTCCTTGGGCTTGTAGCAAGATGGTATATTTCAGGACATGCACCTTGGAGTAACGGATATGAAGCTATTATCTTCATCTCTTGGGTAGGTATCACGGCAGGTCTTGCACTTTATAGAAATTCAAATGCGTTAATTCCGGCGTCCGGATTTATGGTAGCAGTTATCATGATGGGATTTGCACACGGAGGTTCAGCACTTGATCCACAGATTACACCACTTGTTCCGGTATTGAAATCTTACTGGTTAATTGTTCACGTGGCAATTATTACATCAAGTTATGGTTTCTTTGCCCTGTCTATGATTATTGCTGTACTATCCTTGGTATTCTATATTATTTCAAAGAAAGAAACCTATAAAATCCACCATGACACTACATTAAAGGAATTGGTAATTGTTTCTGAAATGTCATTAACTATTGGTCTTTTTGCTTTAACAGTAGGGAACTTCTTAGGAGGGATCTGGGCCAATGAATCTTGGGGAAGATATTGGAGCTGGGATCCGAAAGAAACTTGGGCTTTCATCTCTATTATGGTCTACGCTTTTGTATTGCACATGAGATTAGTACCTGGGTTGAGAAGCAGATGGGCATTCCACGTAGCAACAATGTTTGCGTTCTGCTCAATGGTAATGACTTACTTTGGGGTAAACTATTATCTAAGCGGACTTCACTCCTATGCTGCAGGTGATCCGGTTCCGGTTCCAGCTTGGGTATATATAGGAATTGCTACAATGATTACCTTATCAGCCGTTTCTTATTTCAAGTTTAAAAAATTAACGAAGAAATAAAACGTTGAACATATAATTTAAAATCCTGGAATTTATTTTCCAGGATTTTTTTTGTCTTGAGCTGAAATCTAAACTCTTCGAAAAGTCAAAATTTATAATTCAAAATCCAAAATTTACTCATATCTTTATGATATCAAAATAATATCAAATTAAAAATTACATCTATATGGAAAAAATCTTAAAACCCATGTCTGGCTATTTAACATTAGTGATTTGTCTCATTTTGTTTGTAGCCGCTATTTACTTTTTTGTAAGTGGGGTAGACCAGAGTCTTACTTTCGTTATTTTAGCAATGCTTTGCTTTCTTGTTTCCTGCTTTTTCCTAAAAGGACTGATGATTATTCAGCCTAACCATTCGAGAGTATTGAATTTCTTTGGGAAGTATGTGGGAACCGTAAAAGATAACGGACTGTTCTTTATCAACCCGTTGTATTCATCCCAGAAAATGTCATTACGTTCTGAAAACTTACAAGGACAGACTTTGAAGGTAAATGATAAAATGGGTAACCCTATAGAAATTGCAGTGGTAATGGTATGGAAAGTAGGAGATACCTACAAAGCTGCTTTCGATGTAGAACGCTATTCAGACTTTGTAAGAATGCAAAGTGAAGCTGCGGTACGTCATTTAGCAATGAGCTTCCCTTATGATAACTTAGAAGACGATCATGCACCGATTACTTTGAGAGAAGGAGGTGATAAGATCAATTCTATTTTAGAACAAGAACTTACAGACCGTCTTTCAAAAGCTGGAATTGTTATTCAGGAAGCAAGAATTTCTCACTTGGCCTATGCTTCAGAAATAGCAGGAGCAATGCTTCAAAGACAGCAGGCAACAGCAATTGTAGCCGCAAGAACTAAGATTGTAGAAGGAGCTGTAGGAATGGTAGACCTTGCCTTGAAAAAGCTTTCCGAAGAAAATATCGTTGAATTGGATGATGAAAGAAAAGCGGCCATGGTAAGCAATCTAATGGTGGTATTATGCGGCGAAAAAGCAGCAACTCCCATCTTGAATGCAGGAACCCTGTATAATTAAAATAACAACTAAAATTTCAGGCTTGCAAACCTGTAAGCCTATCAATAAATCTTGCATTAAAAACAAGAACAATGAAATCAGAAAAAGCTCAAAACACTTCAGAAAATAAAGGTAAAAAGTCCTTTGTGATAAGGATAGATGAGTCTACTTATAAGCTTCTTGAAAAGTGGGCGAATGATGAATTCAGAAGTGTAAATGGACAGATAGAATACCTGTTGCATCAGAGCCTGGTCAATGCAGGGAGGAAGAAGAATGAATAGCTTAAAAAGGGATAACGTAAGATTATAAATAGTCTTTTTGGGAAGTATACGAATTAAAAACTGTTATTTCTTTCCTTTTTTAAATTACAGAAAATATAAAAAAGGGCTGTTTTTTTAGTGTTTCAATAAAAAAATGACAATTCGGTTACTCTTTTACAAAAAAATAAAAGCAGAGAAATTTTCTCTGCTTTTTTATTTCATGCAACTTTGAAGCGTATCTGCCCCAAAGTAGAATATTACGAGCCAAATCAAGCCTTTAATGGTAAAGAAAGCAAAGCCTGCCCATCCTACACGCTTGAACCACTTTTTAAACTTTGAGTTATTTTCTTGTGAATTTTCCATCGGTGATTGTCAAAAGGATTACCCTACAAAGATAAGCATGTTTATAATTAGTCCAAATAAAAAGCGTAATAAAAATTTAAGTTTTGAGGTTCGCATAATATTTTTATCTTTAGAGAGAACGAAAAGTAAGATTTTATGTCAAAAAAAGTAAAGGATTTCGGAATCGAAAAAACACTCAAAAACCTTGGGATTAAAGAAGAGAACAAAGGGACTTCAGTGGGCGGGAAATATTTCGCTTCAGGAAAGGTGATAGAAAGCATTTCTCCTGTAGACGGAAAATTGATCGCTAAAGTAAAAACTTCCGGAGAAAGTGATTATGACAAAGTAATTGAAACAGCTCAAAAGGCATTTCAGGAATTCAGGCTGATCCCGGCTCCTAAAAGAGGAGAGATCGTAAGACAGCTTGGCTTAAAATTGAGAGAATATAAGGATGATCTTGGTAAACTTGTTTCTTATGAAATGGGTAAATCATTACAGGAGGGACTTGGAGAAGTTCAGGAAATGATTGACATCTGTGATTTTGCAGTAGGTCTTTCCAGACAGCTTCAGGGATATACAATGCACTCCGAAAGACCAGGTCACAGAATGTACGAACAATATCATCCGCTTGGAGTAGTTGGGATCATTACAGCATTCAACTTCCCGGTAGCAGTATGGTCTTGGAACACTGCTTTAGCTTGGATCTGTGGTAACGTAACCATTTGGAAGCCATCAGAGAAAACTCCACTTTGTGCTATTGCATGCCAGAATATAATGAATGAAGTCTTAAAGGAAAACAATCTTTCCGAGGGAATTTCAAGTGTATTGGTTGCAGATCATGAAATCGGACAGAAATTGGTGGATGATAAAAGAGTTGCCCTAGTATCTTTCACGGGGTCTACAAGAGTAGGAAGAATGGTTTCTTCTAAAGTGGCAGAAAGATTCGGAAAATCTATTCTTGAATTAGGCGGAAATAACGCTATTATCATTACCAAAGAAGCAGACCTTAACATGTCTATCATCGGGGCTGTTTTCGGAGCTGTAGGAACTGCAGGGCAAAGATGTACATCTACAAGAAGACTAATCATTCATGAAGATGTTTATGATGAAGTAAAATCAAGATTGGTAAAAGCCTACGGACAATTAAAAATTGGAAATCCATTGGATGAAGCGAACCACGTAGGACCATTGATCGACGTTGATGCTGTAAACCAGTATGAAGAATCCATCAAGAAATGTAAAAAAGAAGGTGGGAAATTCGCTGTTGAAGGCGGAGTTTTATCCGGAAAAGAATATGAATCAGGTTGCTACGTGAAGCCTTGCGTTGCAGAAGTAAAGAACTCCTACCAAATAGTTCAGCATGAAACTTTTGCACCGATCTTATATCTAATCAAATACAAAACTTTAGAGGAAGCCATTGCTATTCAGAATGATGTTCCGCAAGGATTATCTTCTGCAATTATGACTCAAAACCTTAGAGAAGCAGAATTATTCCTTTCTCATGCAGGGTCAGACTGTGGTATTGCTAACGTAAATATTGGTACTTCAGGTGCTGAAATCGGAGGCGCTTTCGGAGGAGAAAAAGAAACCGGAGGAGGAAGAGAATCTGGATCAGACGCTTGGAAATACTATATGAGAAGACAAACCAATACTATAAATTACACCGCACATCTTCCTTTAGCACAAGGGATTAAATTTGATTTATAAAAGCTTTACTTAAAGCACTCAAAAAACTATAAAACTTAATAACCTGAATGATTACCTGCTCAGTTTTCTGATCATTTAGTCATTCACTTATTAAATCACACAACAATTTATTATGGAACACACATTAGATATACAAGCAAACAAAGTAAAAGAAACTGTAGGAAAACATGTTCTGGCAGATGGTTTTGATTTCGTGATGGATATTGAAAAATCCCATGGTTCATGGCTTTACGATAAACTTACAGATAGAGAATACCTGGATATGTTCTCTATGTTTGCATCAGCTTCCATCGGCTACAATCACCCCTATCTTTTAGAAAGATCAGAATGGTTGGGAAGAATGGCTGTCAACAAACCAACATTGGCAGACGTTTACTCAGAGGAATATGCTCACTTTTTGGAAGTATTCGAAAGAGTAGTTATTCCTGAAGAATTACAGTATGCTTTCTTTATCGAAGGAGGGTCTTTAGGTGTTGAAAATGCTATGAAGGCATGCTTCGACTGGAAAACCCGCAAGAATTTTGAAAAAGGACTTCAGACAGAAGCAGGAATCTGTATTCATTTCAGACAAGCATTCCACGGAAGAAGTGGTTATACTTTAAGCTTAACCAATACTTCAGATCCTAGAAAATATCAGTATTTCCCAATGTTTAACTGGCCGAGAATCTTAAATCCAAAATTAACATTCCCGATTACAGAAGAGAATCTTGAAGAAACTATCAAGAATGAAAGACTGGCTTTGGTTCAGATTGAAGAAGCTATCTTGATGAATCCTGATAAAGTAGCTTGTATCATCATTGAACCTATTCAGGCAGAAGGTGGAGACAACCACTTCAGAGATGAATTCCTTTTAGGATTAAGACAAATTTGTGATAACAACGAAATTCTATTAATATTTGACGAAGTTCAGACAGGTATTGCTATTACAGGTAAAATGTGGGCATTCCAGCACTTCACAGCAAAACCGGATATCATTTCTTTTGGGAAAAAAGCACAGGTTTGCGGAGTGTTAGCTAACAAGGAAAAGTTTGATCAGGTTCCGAATAACGTTTTCAGAGAAAGCTCAAGAATCAATTCTACATTTGGAGGTAACTTTATCGATATGCTTCGTTTCCAATTGGTAATGGAAGTGATTGAAAAAGAAAACCTTGTTGAAAATGCAAGAGTGGTTGGAGATTTCCTATTAGAAAGCCTAAAGATGCTCGCTGAGAAATACCCTGAGAAAATTTCAAATGCAAGAGGGAGAGGGCTAATGTGTGCTGTTGATCTTCCATCCGGAGAAGACAGAAATAAGATGATGAACGAATTATTCAATGACGGATTGATCATTCTTCCATGTGGAGATTTGTCTCTACGTTTCAGACCACACCTGAATGTTACCAAGGAAGAAATCCAATTGGCATTAGACAAAATTGAAAATAATATTAATAAAATTTAAAACCAAAGACTTGTAATTTTCAAAAAAACATTGTACATTTAGATACTCAAACAATTAGAATATGGAAAGAAGTACGAGAGTGTCAGTTTATGAAAGTGATAACCCTTCAGAAATTCAGTTGGTTAAGTCTAAATTAGATGATGCGCAAATTACAAACACTGTTGAAAACAATTATCTTACATTTACCACAACTCCCACAGCTACATCGCTAAAAGTAATGGTAGATTTGGAAGATGAAAAGAAAGCATTCGAAATTATTGATGCTTATCTTCAACAAAGTGAAAATTAATAAAAACAATTTCATAATTTTAAATTTTACTACTTCAAACCGAAAATTAATTTTTTAATTAATTTTCGGTTTTTTAATTAAGAAAACAATCAATTATTAAAAGATTCAAGAATGAAGTGATTCCAATTCTTTAATCTTTCAGTTTTTAGTCAAAAATAAATTACATGAATCCAGAAACTAAACTAAGAAAAGCGGAAATTGAAGACAGAAATATTATTTGGGAAATCATCCAGCAGTCGATTGAAAGAAGAAGACAGGATGGAAGCACACAATGGCAGAACGGATATCCTAATCTTGGAACAGTGGAAAGTGATATTGCCAAAGGATTTGGACATGTTCTTACAGTAGATGGGGAAATTGCAGTGTATGCAGCCCTGATTTTGAATGATGAACCTGCCTACAGTAAAATCGAAGGAGCATGGTTAAGCAACGGAGAATTTGTTGTTGTTCATAGAGTGGCAATTGATGAAAAATTTGCAGGTCAGGGGATGACAAAAAAACTTTTTGACCATATTGAAGATTTTACCAGATCCCATGGAGTTCAGAGTGTTAAGGTAGATACAAACCACGACAATATAGCCATGTTAAAAATCCTTGAAAGCAAAGGGTATTCTTATTGTGGTGAGGTCCTTTTGGCAGATGGAATGAGAAAGGCCTTTGAGAAGATTATAATTTAGGCAAAAAGTTAAATCAACTTTCATTGAATTTTTAAAACGCCCTGTATTTATAATCTCTATCAGGTTTGTTCGTTTGGTTCTGAACTAATTTTTACTTTTGTTAAAATTTTTATATTATGCACCAAAGTATAGAGATTGATGGAAAAATTTTTCAAGATGCCGTAAAGTTCTATGGCACCGTGTTCAGCTTACCTCCTTTAGCCTCAAAAATTTATTCCTACCTTCTTTTTGACTATGAGAAAGTAGGAATTACTTTTGATGAGTTTGTTGATGTACTTTCTGCGAGCAAAAGTTCAGTATCTACCAGTATTTCATTACTGTTGAATGCTCAGCTCATCGTAGATCATAACAAAATGGATGAACGGAAACGGTATTTTTTCATCAATGATGAATATAAGAAAATTCGATTTGAGAAAATTGTCCAAAAAATGCAGGACGAACTAAAACTATTAGATGATTTAAACAATTTTAAAAAAAGTAAAGACGATGGATACAACGAAAGAATAGAAGTTTACAAAGCACTCTTAAATAAAAACATAGAAAATATTCAGGAATCTCTTAATAAACTATAAAATGAATAATAAGCTAGTTATACTTTCGATTGCGGCATTCTCATTGACTGCCTGCAAAAAAGAAGCTCCAAAACAGGATGGTGCAAAGCCGTTCCCTGTTGTTTCTGTGGAGTCAAAAAATATAGTGGGTTATCAGACGTTTCCGGCTACCATTCAAGGTAGGGTAAACAATGATGTGCGTGCAAAAATACAGGGTTATATCACCCAGTTATTGGTAGATGAGGGACAATATGTTACAAAAGGACAGCCTTTGTTTCGTCTGGAAACCAACATTCTGACTGAAAATGCTGCTGCTTCCAAAGCAGGAATCGGTGCTGCGGAATCTACTATTGCTGCTGCACAAGCCTCTGTAAATGCTGCACAAGTAGAAGTGAACAAACTGAAACCACTTGTACAAAAAAATATTATCAGCAATGTACAGCTACAAACCGCCCAGGCTCAGTTGGCTCAGGCTCAGGCTCAGTTACAGCAGGCACATGCAGCAAAAAGACAGGCTGAAGCCAATTACAAAGGAGTAGAAGCAAACATCGAATACTCCATCATTCGTGCACCTATTTCAGGGGTGATCGGAAGGCTTCCGCTAAAAGTAGGAAGTTTGGTAGGACCATCTGATCAGACCCCTTTAACAACGATTTCTGATACTTCTGAGATCTTTGCCTACTTTGCGATGAATGAAAAAGAATACTTTAATTTCCTTGAAAAATCTCCTGGGGCTTCTATGCCTGAGAAAATCAAAAACCTACCAATGGTAGAGCTTCAGTTAGCGAACGGAAGCCTTTATCCTGAAAAAGGAAGAATTGAAGCTATTACAGGTCAGATTGATCCAACAACAGGAACCATTCAGTTCAGGGTTGCGTTCTCCAATGCTCAAAAATTATTAAGCAATGGAAACAGTGGAACCATTAGATTCCCCCAGCATTATGACAATGTATTAGTGGTTCCGGAAAGTGCTACTTACGAACAACAAGGTATTGTGTACGTATATAAAGTAGAGAAAGGAGATACTGCCAGAAATGTTGTTGTAAATGTTATTGACAGAATTGACAATATGGCTCTTATCAAATCAGGAGTGAATAAAGGTGAAACAGTTATTGCAGCTGGTATCGGAGGTTTAAAGCCGGGAACAGCAGTGAAACCGAAGCCAATCAAAATGGATAGTCTTGTTCAATCAATAAAACCGAAATTCTAATGATAAAAAACTTTATTAACAGACCGGTTTTATCTACCGTAATCTCAATTTTGATTGTGATTCTCGGTGTGCTAGGGCTGATCTCGTTACCGGTTACACAGTATCCGGATATTGCACCGCCTACGGTAAGTGTTTCTGCAAACTATACAGGAGCCAATGCTGAGACGGTGATGAAAAGTGTAGTGGTACCCTTGGAAGAACAGATTAACGGGGTGGAAGGAATGGATTACATCACTTCCAGTGCTGGGAACGACGGTTCTGCTCAGATCCAGGTTTTCTTCAAACAAGGAATAGATCCGGATATTGCTGCGGTAAACGTACAGAATCGTGTAGCCAGAGCAACACCACTTCTGCCGTCCGAAGTAACCCGTTCAGGGGTTGTAACTCAGAAGCAGCAGACCAGTGCCCTGATGTATATGTCTTTCTACTCAGAAAATAAAGATCTTGATGACGTATACCTTCAGAACTTTTTGAATATTAATATTATTCCAAACCTAAAAAGGGTAAATGGTGTAGGGGATGCCAACGTTTTCGGAGGTAAAAACTACTCGATGAGAATCTGGCTGGACCCTGCGAAAATGGCTGCTTACAGTGTAACTCCTACAGATGTTACCAATGCAATCAACGAGCAGAGTAGAGAAGCGGCTGCAGGTTCTATTGGACAGAACAGCGGAAGTTCTTTTGAATATATTATCAAATATGTAGGTAAATTCAACGATAAAGAGCAGTACGATAATATCATCATAAAATCTCTTGCAAACGGACAAAACCTGATGCTGAAAGATGTTGCCAAAGTAGAACTGGCAGGTCAGTCTTACACGGGTATTGGGGAAAACGGAAACAATCCTTCCATCAGTATGGGGATCTTCCAGACTCCGGGATCCAACGCACAGGAGATTATTAAAAATATCAAAACATATCTGAAATCAGCGGAGGGAACTTTTCCACAGGGAATTAAGTATACTTTTAACTTTGATACCAACGAATTCCTTGAAGCTTCTATTGAAAAGGTAGTACATACTCTAATTGAAGCCTTTATCCTGGTATTTATTGTAGTATATATTTTCCTTCAGGATTTTAGATCTACTCTGATTCCTGCCATTGCGGTTCCGGTATCTATCGTAGGAGCGTTCTTTTTCCTGAATCTCTTCGGATATTCATTGAATCTCTTAACCTTATTCGCATTAGTACTCGCCATTGGTATTGTGGTGGATGACGCGATCGTCGTCGTCGAGGCCGTTCATGCGAAGATGGAGCACGGTATTTCTGATGCGAAAAAAGCTACGGTAGAAGCGATGGATGAGATTACAGGGGCTATTATTTCTATTACTTTGGTAATGGCAGCCGTATTTATTCCGGTGACCTTCATTACGGGGCCTACAGGGGTATTCTACCAACAGTTTGGTATTACACTGATCATTGCCATCATCATTTCTGCTATTAATGCATTAACGTTGAGTCCGGTTTTATGTTCATTATTCTTAAAACCTCACGCAGAGCATCATGCAGAATATCAAAACTTAAACCTGCTACAGAAGTTTTTCTATAAGTTTAATATTGCCTTTAAAACAACTACTGAACGCTACGGAAGAGGATTTGTATTCCTTTTAAGACATAAATGGGTTACCCTGATTATTTTTGCGGTTACCGGAGGTATTTTATTCTGGGCAAGCAGCAGTATGAAGAAAGGATTTGTACCTACAGAAGATAGAGGAATTATCTTTACAGATGTTCAGCTTCCTCCGGGTGCTTCTATGGAAAGAACCTACAACGCTTTGAAAACTCTTCAGGCTAAAGCTATGAAAGTTCCGGGTGTACAGAATGTAACGATTTCTACAGGTAGAGGATTCTTATCCGGAAATGGAAGTAACAACGGTCTTGCCTTTGTTAAGCTGAAACCATTTGAAGAAAGAAAAGCAGGTGGGCAAACCTCCGAAGATATTACGAAGAAACTATTTGGAATTGTAGGATCTGTTCCGGATGCTAAAGTAGTATTCTTCCAACCTCCAAGTGTACCAGGTTTTGGTAGTAGTGCAGGTTTTGAAATGGTATTGCTGGATAAATCAGGTGGAGACTATGCTGATTTGGATAATAAAACCAATGAATTCATCGGTAAGCTGATGCAGAGACCGGAAATTCAGTTTGCACAAACATCATTCAATACCAAGTATCCTCAATATCAGATGGAGATTAATGTTCCTCTGAGCAAACAGCTTGGGGTTTCTGTAAATGATATTTTGGCTACCATGCAAGGATATATTGGTGGTATTTATACTGCCGATTTTACCAAATATGGTAAACAGTTCAGGGTTATGGTTCAGGCACTTCCTGAGAATAGAAAGAATATTGAAAATCTAAACGAACTTTATATAAGAACAGGTTCAGGTATCATGTCTCCGATTTCACAATTTGTAACATTAACAAAAGCATACGGACCGCAATCTGTAAGCCGTTATAACTTGTTTACATCCGTGAAGGTAACAGGAGCAAACTCTGAAGGATATAGTTCCGGGGATGCCATTACTGCTGTACAGCAGGTGGCCAGTGAAACCCTGAATCAAAACTATGCAGTAGAATTTACCGGGTTGACAAGAGAAGAATTAAATTCAGGATCTCAGACACTTTTGATCTTTGCATTGAGTTTAATTTTTGTATACTTTATTCTTTCTGCACAGTATGAAAGTTATATCCTTCCGCTGGTTGTTGTAATCTCTCTTCCTTTAGGGGTAATGGGAGCTTACCTAGGACAGAAAGTGATGGGCTTGGAAAATAATATTTATTTCCAGATTGCCTTGATCATGCTTGTGGGGCTACTGGCGAAAAATGCCATCCTTATCGTAGAATTTGCTGTTCAGAGAAGACATCATGGTGAAACAATTGTAATGTCTGCCATCAATGCAGCTAAAGCCAGGGTAAGACCTATCCTAATGACATCATTCGCCTTTATCTTCGGTCTATTGCCGTTGGTACTAGCAAGCGGAATTGGTGCCGTAGGTAACAGGTCTATTGCAACCGGTGCTGCTATAGGACTATTGATAGGTACTATTTTAGGGCTTTTTGTAATTCCGGTACTGTATGTCATTTTTGAAACCTTACAGGAAAAGATCAAACCTCTAAAGAAAGAAGAAATCAATTTAGCAGAGTAAAAATGAATTAGAGAAGCTAGAAGTTAGAGCTTAGAAATTAGTCTAATGCTCAGCTTCTAACCTCTAGTTTCTAATTTTTAACTTTTAATTTTAAACAATGAAGAGTTTATTAAACATCATAAAAGGAATAACTTTCTCAGCAATCATACTGGGAGCCATCACATCCTGTATGGCCAGAAAAGAGTATGAGAGACCAAAGAACGTTGTTGACGAAAAGCTTTTCCGCACCGATATGCTTCCTTCAGACAGTGCTACCATTGCCAATGTTTCATGGAAAGAAATCTTTACAGATCCTATCCTTCAGGGACATATTTCCAAGGCTTTAGATAACAACCTGGATATTAGAATTGCACTACAAAGTATCAATTCAGCAGAGGCTTATCTGAAACAGAGCAAAGCCGCTTATCAGCCAACACTATCCATTGGGCCTAACTATACTTTCCAAACCCAGTCCATCAATACCCAGTTTGGGCAGATTATTGGAGAAAGAAGGTATGTCAATCAATTTGATATTACAGGAAGTATCGGATGGGAAGCAGATATTTGGGGGAAACTAAAAGCACAGGAAAAAGCACAGCTGGCAACTTATTTAGGAACTGTTGCCGCTCATAAAGCGGTAAAAAGCAGTCTGGTTGCCTCTATTGCTTCTGCTTATTATCAATTGCTTACTTTTGACGCCCAGAAAAAGATCATTACAGAAACAATTGCAGTTCGTGAAAAGAATTTAGAGACAACAAAAGCTTTGAAATCTTCAGGATCCCTTACGGAAGTAGCCGTACAGCAGAGTGAAGCACTTGTGTTCAATGCAAAATCTCTATTGATTGATATTGATACTCAGATCCAATTGTTGGAGAATACGATGAGCCTTCTAATGGGAGAGTCATCTCACACTATTGAAAGATCTACCTTGGAAGGACAGAATCTTCCAAGTGATGTAAAGCTTGGATATCCTACTCAACTGCTGGCTAACCGTCCGGACGTAATGAGAGCTGAGTATACTTTAATGAATGCATTTGAATTAACCAAAGCTGCAAAAGCTCAGTTTTATCCGACATTGAAGCTTACAGGGTCTGGAGGACTTCAGTCTGTAGATATTGATCACCTGTTCAGTGTGAATTCATTATTTGCCAATGTAGTCGCAGGATTAGCACAACCGATCCTTAATAAGAGACAGATCAAGACCAATTACGATGTAAGTCTTGCCAATCAGGAAACAGCATATCTAAATTTTAGAAAAACTGTTCTTACCGCAGGGAAAGAAGTTTCTGATGCCATCAGGGTTTTCTCTGTGCAGGATTCATTTATTGAACTAAAGCAAAAAGAACTGAATGCCTACAAAAAATCCGTAGACTATTCTCAGGAATTGGTCAACTATGGTATGGCTAATTATCTTGAAGTTTTGAATGCAAGTGTTAATTCTTTGAATGCAGAACTTAATATTTCCAATGCACAATACAATAAAATGAAAGCAGCGGTAGAGCTTTATCAGGCTTTAGGCGGAGGCTGGAAATAATCGTATTTTGTAATACAGTACCATAGAAACGTATGTCAGTAATGACATACGTTTTTTTATATTAATTTTTAAAAACTGTTAAAATTTAAATAAAAATAAATTTCCACTTGTATATATGTATTTAACTACGTAGTTTTATACTTTAATTAGATCACTTATGAAATTAGAGATTCAATCGATAGACAATTCATACTCAGAACAGGCCATTGAACTGATTCTGACAATTCAGCAAAAGGAATTCAATATTCCTATCACAGTAGATGACCAACCTGATCTGAAAGAGATCGAAAGCTTTTATCACGAGGCAGGAGGAAATTTCTGGGGAGCATTTATAAATGGTGAACTGGTGGGTTCAATTGCCTTGGTTAAATTTGATGATGGGGCAGGAGCCATCAGAAAAATGTTTGTAAAAAAAGAATTTAGAGGAAAAGAACTCAATATTGCCCAAATTTTACTGGAAATATTAATTTCTTTTTGTCGCGAAAAAGGAATTAACGATATCTATTTGGGAACTATAACGGTATTGAAAGCTGCTCAACGTTTCTATGAAAGAAATGATTTTGTGAAAATTAAAAAAGAAAAACTTCCTGTTCGTTTTCCCTTAATGAGTGCCGACGATATTTTTTACCATCTACATACTGACTGAATATGAATGTTATCAACGAAGCCGGAATTCTTGCTATATCTACAAGGTTACATCGTTTTAGTGAGCAACTGAGAAAGGATGGAGCCATGATCTACAAAGCCTTTGGAATCGATTTTGAATTGAAATGGTTCCCTGTCATCTTCACCATCTATCAAAAGGAACTGGCTAGCGTTGTAGAAATAGCCAATGAAATAGGGTATACCCACCCATCCACCATAACCCTACTTAAGGAATTGGAAAAACAGGAACTTATAGAATGGAAAAAAGATAAGCAGGATGAACGCAAAAGGTTATTTCGTTTAACACCGAAAGGACAGGAACTTATTGAAAAAATGAAACCGGTATGGGAGCTCATGTCCCAAATATTGGGAGATATTGCAGACAATCAAAATAATCTGCTGAAAGCCATTGACGAGGCTGAACAGAAAATAGCCAATCAGTCTTTTTATCAGAGAGCATTGCAGCTTAAAAATACAAAATAAATTACCTGGCTAATCAACCTTTTTCAGGGCGGAAGAGCAGATGCTCTTATAAAACTCATTTTGTAATCTAACGGTGCGTCGTCTAATAGAATATCTGTGAAATCAATGTAAACAGATCTCAAAGTATTCATAATCTTGAAATATCCATTTTGAAATTCTCTGGGGAAAAACTAAATGAATTCCCCAAAGAATTGTAACAAAATAATCTATACAATGAGAATGTCTCTTTCATCATTTGATAGGGCAAAATTACACTGAAGTTTCCTGAACAACAAACAGAAAGCTGTCACTATTCGCGAATATTAACAGACTAAACGCATTGCTTGAGTGTGAGTAAAATGATGAAATCCATTTAATTAAATTCTGATAACTTAAATTCCAATTATATAATCCGTGCAATAGAATCATTCTTATTCTAATCTCAAAAACGGCTGTTATTTGTAAGAATAATAGTCAGAATTCCCATTGAATGTCAAACAAGATGGCTTATCCTGTTCCCCTATTATCTATACAAAAGGTTTATTATAGAATAACATAGTTATTTTTATCTTTTCTCATGGTAGAAAGCTTTCTCCATGTATACCCTTTTTTTTCAAAATGTGGTAGATCTTTAAAGGTTTTCCAGCTTCCACCCCAATCCCATCCATATTTTGCAAAAATCTTTACGCATTCATACCAATCAGCAACTCCATCATTATCCCAGTCCCTGGCAGTATCCCAGCTTGCTGTTTTCCCATCAATGATTAAAACAATATCAACAGCTAAGCCATGGTTATGAATACTTTGTCCACCTTTTGCATTAGTAACTTTTCGTCCGGGTTTAGTTCTTCCTATTGCATAAAGATTATTTTGCTCTTCAATAGTTCTTAAACCTTGTGCTATTCTTACTTGTGCACGACCTTTTAAGTTAGCATTGCACTCGCTGATTATTTTTACAATTTCTTCCCTTATACTAGGATGCAGTTTAGAAATTCTCTGTCTGTTTACTTTGTCCATAAATATTTGAATTACTTTGTTGATATTTTCTTTATTATCAATAGAATTTCATTTTTAATATTTTCCTGAATATCTAATTTGTCTCAGTTCAGATAAACACAATTAAGAAACTATGCATGAATAAATAATGTATTTTATTCCAAGAATATCAAATAGATTTATTTCCAGCTGGTAAAACAAGCCCGTTTCCGGATCATCAATCTGATAAACAACCATGAAGCAAAGAGTACCAGTAGTTTGTACATTTTTTGTTCCTGTGAAAATATCATCTTCTTTCCCTGTCCTGATATAAGGGAAACAGTCTTCTGATTCTTCCCTCATCCAATGAAACAACCGACTGTATTCATAATAGCCCTCTCCCAAACCTGTATACTGAATTTCTGTTTGGTAGCCAGGAGCATTTCCTTTCAGTCTGAATTCAAAATCCCGTGCTTTAATGATATGGATTCCTCTCGGATCATATCTGATAAGGGATGTTTTATAGAGTGTAGATCCTAAAGCTTGAGTTTCCATTTGTGATTGACTTAAGCTTTTTTCTTTAGTAGAAAATTTCAACCCTTTCTTGCTATAATCTGTTGGTTTGAAAGCATTGCTTACAGAAATTGAAGTACTCTTTTTATTTTTGGAGAATCCTGCATTTATCTCACGAAGTAAATGGGTATCTTGATCCGTTATGAGCATTTTATTCCTTGCTATTTCAGAAATTCTCACAGAGTTGGCTGTATCAGAACAGATTATAATTGATATCAGTAATTTTTGTTTTTCCAATAATTATGTTTTTATAGATTTCGTATAGATGAAGAGATCAAAAAATGAGGAAATAGGTGGAGAAAAGCTTATGATGTAAGGGCTCCGGTGAAATTATCAGGTAATTCCCCGAAAAAAATGTGAAATATCGTAAGACTTTTGTTGACTCCTTAAAAACTTTCTGAAAAGCACATTAACCTTGACATGAATTTGAAAAAAAGAATGATAAAGCCCATTGGCTAAGAATTAAAAGAAGATGATCAACTGAAAGCCCCAATTTAATTAAAACATTAACTTTTCCCAAATTCTCTCATGATTATTTATGCTATAACTGCTATAAAAATATTGTTATTCATAACAGCTTAGTTAACACTTGTACCTCTTTAACTTGCTGATACAAATTTATTTATTAAAACTGATCACCAAAAAGAAAGAGCTGTTACTATTCACGAATAGTAACAGCCAAAAACCAATAAAAAAATGGTATTATATGAAAACACCGTACCTTTTATTTTATGATAACCAATTGTTATGATCCATAAAAAACCTGCCCTGTTAACAGGGCAGATACAATACAAAACATAACTATGAATATTATTTAATGATTTTTTCTTTATTCGTTTATCAAGATTAATAAGCCTGATCAGCTGTAAGATTAAACCTTATCTTTTTTAGCTGCTTTATCATTCTATATCGTTATATACCTTGATTTGGTCTTTCAAAACTATTGGATATTTTATAAAATTCCTAACTATAGGCTGTCACTTTTCGCGAATAATAACAGCCTCAATAAGCTACGCAGACCTATTTTATTAATATAGTTTGAATATCCATGATTTTCTTGCACCTTACAAGAAGTATAATGAGAAAAACCTTAGCGCCTTTGCGATTTTCCAACAAAGAGTTAAAAGTCAATGCAAAATATACAAGGATGTATACTCAATACTGATGAACTAGGTACAATGATTTTATCTTTGATTATCACAAATGGAGATTAATTTTTGTCCACTATCTGCACAGATAAAAAAAACTTTTCAGAAACATTAAGCTTCTGAAAAGTTAAACAACATTTTTAAAATTGAAAAATCTACGATATGTATTTAAACACATTCATATTCTTATAAATTTGAATCATTTGTTTTAAAATCACTATAAAGGCTGAAAAGAATGCCTCAAAGTATAATAAAAAAATAATCTCAAAAATAAAATGTCTTTCTCATCATTTGTGTGTTGCAAATATATCATGAAGTTTTCGTAAAAAAAAGGAAAAGGCTGTTACTATTCGCGAATAATGACAGATGTAAATGATATGTAATGTGTTGGTAATTAAATTGTTGTAATTAAAAAAAAACATATAATTAATGCTTTGAAAATTAGAGTTATTTTCATGTGTTTAAATGAAAACTATGTATAATAATGACATTTTAATTTCGTATGTTCTATATAAAGAATATCTCAAACAACTTAAAAGATAGCTGTGTATCCGTAATGATCGTTACAAAACTTTATCAGTTTATTGAATCCCGTAAAAATTCATTCTGTTTTTCAAGGTATGCAAACAAAAAAGGGGTAATGAAAAATCATTTATAGTATTGTTTTAACCGTTTCTCTGTATTTGTTGAGTATAAAAAGTATTTTTTAGAAATGCAGTGTTTTTTAAGAAATAAAGGCTCCCATACTTTTCATCATTTGTGTTAAGGGAAAAATATATTGGGAGCCTTTGATAGATTGTATAAACTATCAGTAATGAAGATATCAAAAATTCTCTTGGGGAAGTTCTGTTATGGGGGCAGAAGCATTCCCCAGAGAATTAGATGAGTAAATACTCTTCATCATTTGTGTAGTGCAAAAGTATTGTGAAGTTTTTTAAAAGACAACAAAAAGGCTATCACTATTCGCGAATATTAATAAACGAAATACAGTAATTATAAAAATATAAATAGACAGACATTGATCTATTCCTGTTGTTTTTTCTCTATTCTATTTTTTAACAACCAGATTTTTTATATTTCACAAATTACAGCTATCATATCAGGATAGATAAAATCGATATTTTCAATATCATGGTATTCAATATGAAATAATATCTTTCAACTGCACAGAAACAAAATTCTCTTGAGTCTGAATATTGTTTTTTTTACTCGAGGAAATTTTTATAATATATATTGTATTATTCAATAAAAAGTCTGCCCTGAGAATTAGGCAGACCGAGCACAAAAAACAGGGGTTGTTATAAAAACACTCCTCAAAAATGCTATATATTAAGATTACTAGTTCATGTATTTTTCGTTCTAAAAAAAACTAAAAGCCCCCGATTTTTTCATCATTAAAGTCAGAAAAAAATAATAGGGAGGGGGCCTTTAATATAGAATCTTAAATTATGAAGCTTTGTTCATCACTATTGTCTGAACTATTACTGTAATAAAAATATAAATTGGAAAATAAACTTGCAATATGATGTCTGTCATTATTCGCGAATAGTAATAATTAAGAAAAATATACACGATTTTTTTTAATCAATAAAGTACGTGAAATTCAATAAAAACTGAAAATTATGATCTTAATAAATTACATTCAATGTATTTTTATTGTGTCAATATAGTTTAAGTATTAATAAAATTCATTCCTAAAAAAATTCAGAAGTAATCCTCTACAATAGTATTCAGATATATCATTATTCCGGAATACTAACAGACAATTCCTTGCTGTTCGAAAAGTAACTCTATATTTTTGTATCCCTAAATATTGGAACTGAAATAAAATTCCATGATCTATTTTTTATCTGGCTAAAAAAATTCAATACGCAGGTCAGATAAACAATCTGATATACAAACCAGATTCACCCAAATATATCCAAACCCTGTGGATGAAGTATTGTATATGAAAAACAATTCATCAAAGGAATGGAAAGTAACCGATACTTCTGGAAATGTATTACTGGCAGGAAAAAATTCTGATCTTATGTTCAGTATTAATGTATCCGGTTTGAAAAGCAGACTTTATTTTTTCTCCAACAATGAGAAGCTGAATATTAGATTTATTAAAAAGTAAAGAAATTATGGTACTATCATATCCTTTAGGTAATCTATAGTTATTACCTACTGCAAGCGGAGGTCTATCAGACCTCCGCTTATTTTTTATACTACTTAATTAAATGGTTGAATCTCATTGATCTCATATAAACCTGATACCAGGTAATTTAATCTTTTTCGGCCCTTTTCTGAAGCTGTGAAATAAAATCAGAAAGGGAAATATTCATTTGTTTTTTAAATATATTAGCAAATCTGCTATGGGAAGAATATCCGCATATTTCTGCGAGATGGCTTATTTTATAATTTCGGTAAACAGGTTCTGTATACAGTTGTTTTGTGATATAGCTGATCCTGTTCTGATTAATATAATCGCTGAAATCCACCCCTCTGTGTTTTCTTATAATATAAGACAGGTATTTTGTATTGGTATTAAGGTAAGAAGCCATCATAGGTCTTGAAATATTTTGGTCCAGGTATAATTTCTGCTGTTCAAAGTTTTTCATGCGTTCTATCAATTCTTCTTCTTTTTCTGCACTGATGTGTAGAGAAGAATCATCTTCCTCCGTATTATTTACAATATAGTTCTGCTCTGTTACAATCACCACAGAACCATCTGAAGCTTCATCCTCCTGAGCATTTAATTTATTAATAATCTTTTCAAATTGGAGTCTGATTTTCTTTTTTTGTTGTTTATAATAAAAAAATAATGCAATAATACAAATAGCTAACAAAGCAGATACTGCTATCAGGATATACACATATTCCTGAATTTTATTTTTTCTTCCAAGCTCTGCTTTATAATCCTGATCAGCAAGAGTGGCTAATTCATCCCGCTTAAAAAGGTCAAGAGAGTCTTTAAGCTGGTTAATTTTAATTAATCCCTCATAATCACGCACTGCTCTATAGTAGGTTCTAAGATCATTAATAATCAAATAATTGACTTCCCTGTTATTATTTGCAGCGGATATTTGTCTTGCTTTTAACAGATAGAGTTTAGCCTTATCATACTGTTTACGTTTCAACGCCAGATTCCCTAATCCTCTGTAAAGCAAAGCACTTTCACCATTATATGATTTAATAGCTGATTTTCTTAAATTTTTTTCAGCTTCATGAAAAGAAGATTCTGCAGAGTTAAGATCGTTTTTCTGAACATACACTTCACCGAGCTTAAGATGTGACCTTCCTAAAAGATAATTTTTGACATCATTATCAGGAACTTTTTCCAGAAAGGTCTGGTTATTCTTCATCCCATTTATAAAACCTAATGTATCTTTATCTGCTATTTTCTGTAATGCTTCAGTTTCAAGTATCATTGCATAGGTATATTTGCTTTCCAATGAACCTGATAAAGATTTACTTGCCTTTATCGCTCTCTTTATAAATATTTTGCTGGCATCTTTAATATTAAGTTTTAAATATTCAGCCGCAAGACGCTCATTTCCGAGAGCTATCCAATCGGGAAGGTCAGATTTCCTACCCATAGAATCTACTTTTTTCCAATAAAAGGTAGATTTAGTGGCATTTAACTTCCGGCTGTAGGCAGAGGCAATCACGACGAGTGATTTTATTTGTTGAATTTCGGTTTCTGATTTTTTATACAAAGAATCACCGGTTTTAAGCATCTGATCCACCCGTTCTTCCTTGAAAGAATTGTAATAGGCGGCATCAAATGTCTGATCCTTTTTAGCCTGGGATTTTACAGATATATTGAAAAGTAAAATGGGAATAATTAAATGTAAAGATCTATAAGTCATATTTTTTCAACAAGCTTTTAATGTAAAGCAAAATATAAAGTACCACAAACTGCATAATGTTACCGAAAAAAACATACCAATATGAGGCTACAATTATAAAGCGCTTTTCAATACAAATGTAAGTTTTTTTTGCTTCTTTCAAGTCTTTTAATTGATATCGTAAAAAAAGTAGTAATTCTTTTTTCAAATATTTTTATGTAATAGATGATCCTAATAAAAACCATTTATCACTTATAAAAGAAAACTAAGCATACTGTTTTTAAATATTAATTCCAAAGGGATACCAAAGTGGGATTTTTCTATGATTCAGAATATGTAAAGAACTCATTATATATTTACTGATAAATTAATAAATACACATTAATTAAAATAAACAAAATAAAAATTGTAGAATAAAATTTTAATAGTAACTTCCTATTGTGAAGCATAAATAATCTGAGTTTAAAATAAAAAATGCTATATAAATTCATACAGAGAGTATTATTAAAAACATAGGGTCTGTACATTGAGTAAAAAGATATTATACTGTTTAATAATCCTAATTGGATTATAATAGCTTGGGAAAACGATTGCAAAAAATATTATGTTTGATTATTTTGAGAATTTTTGTTCTTATGAGAAATAAACAGATATAGCCAACGCTAAATTATTTGCTTATATAAAAGTAAAAGCTAGGTCTCTTGGGTATTTTTAAATTTTAGAAAAAAAAGCCCCAATTAAGGAGCTTCTATATATTATTCTCTATCATATCTCACTAAGGTATCTCTATGAAATTCACCTATTTGTAAAATTTCCTGAGCAAACCAGATGCACTGGTAATATTCAGGACTTCTTGATCCTGAATCATTGATTGTCATGATCGTTCTGGCATCGGATTTTAAATAAACGGTATCACTGTATGTCTTCAAAAGAAAATGGACTTTCTCTTAGGGAGTGTTTGTTAGTTTAAAGTTATAATAAAAGTTGATTT